>JBHIER010000101.1:0-9274 GCA_046760705.1 bacterium | reverse complement strand
GATGAAAAATTTATTGTGCATGAGTCCCTGGCCATCGTTTGAGCCGAAGCTGTCGTCGATAACTGGGATGCCGGCATCGATGAGCCGCAGCACCTGCTCCTGATAAGGTTGTCTGTTTTCGTAGATGAACCGGATTCTGACCCCGCGATGATGGGCAGCTATGAGGGCATCGGCCACAGAGGAGAGGTCGAAACTGTACCCACAGGCATCGATGGAGTAGCCGGCAGCTTCAATTCTTTGAATCAGTCTGGTTGCCAGATCGACCTCGCCCTGGGCGTAAACTCCGCTGGTCAGCGAGGTGTCAACACTCAGATTGAAGTAGACGTTTATCTCTCCGGTGGACGATGGACCTGACCCTGAGGCGAAGACGTGATCGCCGCTGGTGGTGCTGCCCTCCTGGTTACTCGATGTGGCCCGACAATGGTAGATGGTAGCCGGTCTCAGTTCCTCCAAAGTCACCGCATGTTGGGTCACTTCCGATGTGTCGATCACGGCCCCCAGTTCATATTTGGCGGTTGTCCCGTAAGAGACAATGCTAGCAGAAGGTGTATCCGTCTCCCAGGTGATAGTGACCGAAGAGGAGGAGATTTCGCTCTCCAATGGGGGTGAGAGGATTTTGGGGCCTGGAGGAAACATGACGTCACCGATATATCGGGGTACGATCTCGTAACCATCGGTGTACGGAGAGGAGGTGTCGTACTGTTTGAGGATGCCGATGAGGCTGAAGGCCCCGTAGGATGGGATCAAATCTTGAAGGCCGGTGTCATAATCGATATACAAACGGCAGGAGCCCGTAGAATCTGTGAGAGCCAACTCGGAAGGCCAGGTACCGGAGAGGGTGACGTCCTCGATTCGTATGAGGCGGCCTTCGTTGGGCTCGCTGTGATCGTTCTGGAAGCTGTGATCTACCTCAGAGCAATTGAGCACCAACGGCTCTGGCAGAAGATGTCCCTGACTGTGGACCGTCCAGTCTGTGGGCACGATCTCCGTCATCCCTTTATACTGCTCAATCGTGCCGGTAATGGTGAGGCTGTCACCCTGGGCAAAAGTGGCGAAGATCGTATCGGCATAGATTTTTATCCCGGCAGTGGCGTCCTGGATGAAGACTTCTGTATACTCCCCGGCGAAGGTGTAAGTGCCCACAGTCACGATTCCGGCAACGGTCACCGTATCGCCGATGGTATAGTATGGCCCTGGAGTGCCCTGCTCATTGTTAGAGTGAAGAGCGATGATGTCGACCCTCTCCGCGGCCAATGGGAAGCCCGGGGTAAGAGCGAGGTTCAAACTCACTCCGATCCAGAAGATCCACTTTAGGAGAGTTATTCCCTTACGCATCCTCTTTACACGAAAATGAAAGGTTTTCCTTCGAGTCGCCCGCTCGTCTGCTGAAAGAAAGCACATATAATGGTAGTCTGTTGCTTGTATTTATACGGGGGACCCGTTCACGGACCTCCTAAAATTGTTGTCGCATCCAGGCCGACAATCTCATTCACAATCTGAATACCATCGGTAACATCGACAACTCCGTCTCCATTGAAATCGGCGGCCCATTCGTGACAGCCCTGCGGATCGAGATGGCCAAGGGTAATACGAGTTCCTTGAACTACATCCAGCGCAACCAATGAGTCAGCTAAAGCTACGCCTCCCAGTCTCAATCTCAAACTATCGCCACAAACCCAGTCGCCGCTTATGGAGAGACTTATGTCAAGTGGAGAACCATTATTTGTGTTACATCAAAGATTAAGTCTACCTGGACAGCCGCAACTGGTGTGACATTGTAAATGTCGATAGATGCCAGCACTGAATCACCCGATACATCGCAGACATCGGGAATTGAAACATAAGATAAAACACCATAACCGGGCAAGGGAATTTGTAGCGTCGGTTCGTCCGGATCGTTCGCTAATATGGTTAAGATGGCCCTCACAGGTCCTTCAGTAGATGGCGTAAAAGTCACCACTATACCTATGCACTCCCCAGGGGGAATCACTTGTGGAAACGTGGGAGATGGGACTGAAAAATCAGGGTGGTCCGAAAAAGCGCTGGCGATAATTAAATTCCATACTTCTTCACAGCATTCTCCCACATTCCAAAGGGTCAATACCTTGTTGGATGACCACCCAACTGGGATGTTGCCAAAATCAAGAGAGGGAGATGACAGCGAGATGTCCGGCATCTTGACCACACAAAAACTCCCATTTTCGATTTGACACAATCCTTTGTCACATAAATCGTCAATCTCCACGAAGCTATTCGTGTCGAAGAGAAGCTTGAATCGGACCGAATCGACGGCCACAGAATTCTCCAGGTCCACTGAAACAATATTGCCCCCACTGCCGATCCATCCTCTTCCGTCTGTCACTGACAGCTTTACGGATTGACCATGGGGAGAGTTGAGCGGAGCTGTAATCAGAAGACACACGGAAATAAGCAGAGTGTATTTGCTCATGTTTCACAACCTCCTTCTGGGAACCTGCTTCCTTTTGACTGATAAATTAAGTCTTTCAAGTACCTTTGTCAAACTCTTTTTACCCAATTTTAGGAGGGGAGATTTTTTTCAAAAAGTAGCAAATTCTATTTGACATGGCCTCATAAATGTATTTCTTATTGTACCTCTGAATCTATTCGAGGATAATTTTGCATACAGAGACTGGAGGCTGACGATGCGTCTGACGGACATCATATATGAGCAGTGCATAAAAATTCCTCTGCAAAAAAGGAGCAAAAGGGGTCTGATCAAGGAGATGGTCGATCTTTTAGCCGATGCTGGCAAGATTGCCGACAAGGACAAGGTTTTGGAAGCCGTATTGGAACGGGAGAGGTTGATGAGCACCGGTGTGGGCAACGGGGTAGCCATCCCCCACGGAAAGTCGGACGGTGTGGATCGCCTCGTGGCAGCTTTTGGAAAAACGGCCCAAGATGTTGATTTTCAATCTCTTGACCACAAACCGGTCCGCTTGATCTTTCTTCTGGTGGGGCCGGAGGAGAACCCGGGCCTGCACATCAAGGCCCTGAGCCGGATCTCACGCTTGACCAGCCACGAGAAATTTCGCCAAAAACTGCTCAATGCCTCCTCCCCAGCCGATGTTATGAGAATCATCACTGAAGGGGAGGAGACGTTCTCTGAAACCGCGTAGCTCCTCTTTTGGGTAATGGAGCTCTGACCCATACCTTGGGTATGGGTCTCATAAGATATTGTTTTTTATCGATCTGTGTGGTCTCTGTGGCGAATTTAGGATGAACAGACGACTCGACAACCCGATCGCCGTCACCCGCTATGGGCCCGTCATCCTTTGGGCTCTGCTCATTTTTGCTGTCTCTTCCATTCCGGATCTCTCCGCTCCCGGGGCCGAGTTCAAACTCACCGATAAGACAGTCCATTTCATCGAGTTCGGCGTCTTCGGGTATCTCCTTGCATCCGCCCTTGCCCCTTCTGGGGTGAGGTTGACGAAGAAGAGGATACTGGTTGTCCTGGCCGTAGGCGCTCTCTATGGCCTTCTGGACGAGACATATCAATCGTTCGTTCCAGGGAGGGCGGCGGATCCTTTCGACGTTCTGGCCGATATCCTGGGAGTCTGTACGGCCCTTCTCCTCTGGCACGTGCTGAGGCGCAGAAGGCCCTCAGTCCCCCCTTAAGGGTATGGATCCCGTTTCAACCAACGCTCTCTTTTTTAAAAGAGTGCTTGACAAGGATTGATAGGACGTATAACTTTATTTCTGATTAGATTTTCTTGGGATTGACGGCGATGAGATCATTGATGATCAGCGTTTCTGGTGTTCGGGGGATTGTCGGCGACGGCCTCACTCCCGAGGTTGTCTCCCGGTTTGCTGCCGCCTTCGGGACCTTGGTCGGACGAGGAGAGGTGGCCATCGGACGGGATTCGAGGGTGTCCGGAGAGTGCATCCGCCATGCGGCCCTCTCAGGCCTCCTGTCAGCAGGCTGCGACGCCGTTGATCTGGGGATATGCCCGACGCCCACTGTGCAGTTGATGGCCGAAGGGAACGCTGGGGGTGTGGCCATCACCGCCAGCCATAACCCTGCGGAGTGGAATGGTCTGAAGTTTATCGGGCCCGATGGGCTCTTCCTCGATGGCATACAGGGGGAAGAGCTGTTAGCTCTATATGAGAGGAGAGCCATTGACTATGCGAGCTGGGAGAAGTTGGGCACGGTCACCCTTCGAAGAGATGCCCTGGAGAGACACATTGAGAGGATTCTCCAACTGGAGTGTGTTGATGCGGCCAAAATTGGACGAAAGGGTTTGAGAGTGGCCATCGATTGCTGTAACGGAGCTGTGAGTGAGGTTGGGCCTCGACTTCTGCGGCGGTTGGGCTGCGAGGTTGTCGAACTTCACTGCCAACCGACCGGCCTCTTCCCCCACGACCCTGAGCCTGTCCCGGCCAATTTGGGCGATCTCTGCGGGGCGGTGACCGACACCAGGGCAGATGTGGGGTTCGCCGTGGACCCCGATGGGGATCGCCTCAGTATCGTCTCCGACGAGGGGCAGGCCTTGGGTGAGGAGTATACCCTGGCCATCTCCACCAAGTTTGTGCTATCGAGAAAGAGCGGACCTGTGGTAGTTAATCTCTCCACCTCGCGGATGATCGACCACATCGGTTCCGAGGCCGGCGTGCCCGTTTGGCGGACCCCAGTAGGGGAGATCAACGTGGCCAAACGGATGCAGGAGGTGAGGAGCGTCGTCGGAGGCGAAGGCAACGGGGGGGTGATTTTGCCTGAGGCCCACTACGGCCGGGATGCCCTGGTAGGCATGGCCCTGGTTCTGCAGGCCCTGGCAGAAGGGGGCACGACTATCTCCGAATTGGTCGGCGCCATTCCCCAATATTGCATTGTCAAGAGAAGGTATGAGCCGGCCGGTGTGGACCCGGCTACTGCCATGAAGGTGATCGCCGACCACTACGCAAAACAATCGCCCGATCTCAGCGATGGGGTGAAGATCGATTGGCCCGACCGCTGGGTGCACATCCGAAGGTCCAACACCGAACCGACGGTCAGGGTGATCGCTGAGGCTCCAAGCCAGGTGGAGGCGATCGATCTTTGCGATCAAACCCTTCGAACCATAGAGGGTCTGATGGAGAGCTGAGTTCCCGGCTAAATTTTGCGGAGGTAGCAATGTGTGGTATTGTCGGATATATTGGACCGCGGGATGCGGTCCCCATTCTGATGGAGGGGCTCAAGCGCCTGGAATACAGGGGTTATGATTCCGCCGGTATTGCGGTGGTGAATAGGGATGGGGTGCAGTGTCAGAAGACGAAGGGGAAGATCGCCGCTCTGGAGGAGATGGTGAAGGGGAATCCAATGTCCAGCACCATCGGCATCGCCCACACCCGGTGGGCCACTCACGGGGTGCCCTCGTCCCTCAATGCCCACCCCCATCTGGATTGCACATCGAAGATCGCCCTGGTCCATAACGGCATCATCGAGAATTACAGCGAATTGCGCGAGACCCTCATCAACCGCGGCCACACCTTTCGAACCGACACCGATACCGAGGTGTTGGCCCATTTGATCGAGCACTATTTTGAAGGCGATCTGGCCAGAGCGGTGCAGAAGGCACTGAAAAGTGTGGTCGGTGCGTATGGGTTGGCTGTCATCAGCTCGGATGATCCGGCCAAACTGGTCGTGGCCCGCAATGGGAGCCCGCTGGTCATCGGCGTCGGGAATGGGGAATATATCGTCGCCTCCGATGCGTCAGCCATTGTCGACCACACCCGGCAGGTCATCTACTTGAAAGATAAGGAGATTTCTGTGCTGGGCCGGGACAGGCTCACCACAATGACCATCGATGAGGAACCGGTCACCCCTGAGGTTGAAGAGATTCTGTGGGACATCGATACCATCGAGAAGGGCGGGTTTCCTCACTTTATGCTCAAGGAAATCTGTGAACAGCCGGTCACTATTCAGAATGCGATGCGAGGACGGCTCAGAGAGAACGAGGGCGATGTCCGCTTCGGAGGTTTGCTCCCCTTCAAAGATGAGTTGGAGCGGGTAAAGAATGTTATCATCACAGCCTGCGGCACCTCCTGGCATGCGGCCCTGATCGGTGAATATATGATCGAGGAGTATGCTCGCATTCCCGTTGAGGTGGAGTATGCCTCGGAGTTTCGATATCGGAAACCGGTTGTAGAAGATGGCACTCTGGTGGTGGCTATCAGTCAGTCGGGGGAGACGGCCGACACCTTGGCGGCCATGAAGGAGGCCCAACGGCAGGGGGCCAAGGCTTTGGGGATCATCAATGTGGTCGGAAGTACCATTGCCAGAGAGTGCGACGGGGGTGTTTACATTCACGCCGGCCCCGAGATCGGCGTGGCCTCGACGAAGGCCTTCACTTCACAGGTGACCGCCCTGGCCCTCTTCACCATCCTTTTGGGCCGGATGCGAGGTTTGTCCGTCGATCAAGGGAGGAAGATCATCGGTGGTCTCAAGGCCATTCCGGATCAGGTGCACACTATTCTGGATCGAGGGGAACAGATCAAAGAGATTGCCCGGCGGTTCTATCGTCAGAACAACTTCCTCTATCTGGGCCGGGGTTACAATTTCCCCGTAGCTTTAGAGGGGGCTTTGAAGTTGAAAGAGATCTCGTACATCCACGCCGAGGGCTATCCTGCGGCCGAGATGAAGCACGGGCCCATCGCCCTCATCGACGAGAATATGCCTGTCGTCTTTGTGGCCACCCTGGACAGCGTTCGCGAAAAGGTGATGAGCAACATCGCTGAAGTGAAGGCCCGAAGGGGAGCGGTGATCGCCATCGCCAACGCTGGGGACGAGGAGATTGAACAGAAAGTCGATGATGTGATCTACATTCCGAGGACGCTGGATCTGCTCACACCGATCCTTGCTGTCATCCCTCTCCAACTTCTGGCCTACCATATGGCCGTGCTGCGAGGCTGCGACGTCGATCAGCCCAGGAACTTAGCCAAAAGCGTGACCGTGGAGTGATCATGGCCAGGCGAACGATTCGGATTGAAAAACCGAAGAGCCGGCGTACGTGGAGGATCAATCCTGCCACCCGGGTGGCGGAGAGCAGCAAAGTCTACCGGAGGTCGGTGGAGAGGGAGAGAGCCCAAGAGATGGTGAGTGAAGAGCTGACCGGCCAGGGAGAGAAGGCGAAAGGCCGCATCCTGGGTATCGATTACGGGGGAAGAAGGGTCGGGCTGGCCGTGAGCGATCCCCTCGGCATCACTGCTCAAGGGATAGAGACGATCCATCGGACCAGCGACGAGGGGTTGTTGGCCCAACTGGGAGAATTGATCGATGAGTACGGTGTGGAAAAGATCGTCGTCGGTCTGCCGTTGAGCCTGGATGGGACCTGCGGTGAAAAGGCTCAGGAGGTCACCCGGTTTATCGAACGGTTGAAGACCCGTCTTCGACTGCCGGTGGTGGCCTGGGACGAGCGGATGACCACCTCTGCGGCCTACCGGACCATGCACGAAATGGGTCGGAAAGCAAAAAGAGCCAAAGGGAAGCTCGACCGCATCGCCGCTGCCCTGATCTTGCAAAATTATTTGGATTGTGTCCACAAAGATGACTGATGGTTCGACGAAATCCTATTCGGAACGCCTCTTCGGTGAGGAGTGCCCGATCCCATCTTCGTGAGGCCGTTCTTCTGCTGCTTCTCACAATCCTGGTTCTGTCTCTCTTCACATTTTATGTTCCTCAGTCTCTTCCCGGCCCCAACTTCTCCTCCAAGACGGTGACCATTCTGAAGGGGATGACCGTTCGCAGCATAGGTCGTACGTTGAAGGAGAAGGGGATCATCTCCGGTGTCCCCCAATTCGTCCTGGCAGCCAAACTGTGGGGCAAGGAGGGAAGCCTTCAGGCCGGCCGGTACTCCTTTCCGGCACAAAATTCCCTCTTCTCAGTCCTGAAGCGGCTGACCAGGGGAGAGATCCAATACGAACGGGTGACCATCCCCGAAGGGCTGACCGTCCACGGGGTGGCCCACAGGTTGCAGACCGAGGCGGCCGTCGATTCGCAGAAGTTCATCCATCTGGTGAACGACACACCCTTCATCAGCTCCCTGGGTATCGAAGCCGAGAGTTTGGAGGGGTATCTCTTCCCCAGCACGTACACCGTCCACTGGGAGATGGATGCTGCCGAGCTCATCCGCCAAATGGTCGGGACCTTTAAGAGGGTCTACGATAAGAGCTGTGAAATGCGGGCCCAGGAGCTGGGCTTTTCCCTCCAAGAGATTCTCACCTTGGCCTCTATCATCGAGAAGGAGGTCAAGGTGGCTGAGGAGCGGCCCGCCATTTCGGCTGTTTTTCACAACAGACTCAAGCTCGGGCGAGCCCTGGAGTCATGTGCCACGGTGGAGTATGCCCTGGGTGTTCACAAGCCGAGGTTATCGGAGGAGGATTTGCAGGTTCAGTCCCCCTATAACACTTACTTACATACCGGTTTGCCTCCAGCGCCGATATGCAGTCCTGGCAAAGCGTCGATTGAGGCCGCCCTCTATCCGGCCGACGTCGACTACCTCTATTTCGTCTCCGCAGGCAACGGACACCACATCTTCAGCCGAACCCTCGAGGAGCATGCCCGGGCCAAGCGCAGGGTGAAAAGGGCGAACGGAGGTCGCTGATCGTCTGGAGAGGTGGTCCCATCCAGGGCCGATTTGCCAACTTTCACGGTCACCCTTTTGTTTGACAAAATGGACCAATTGTTGATCCAAACTCGACAACTTCTGGTTTCCAGTCCTCAACAGCGAAATAGCCAGCCACCATGTCTGGATGAATCCATTCACCGAATTCTTTTTTTCCAGATTTTGTGTGGTGAATTGTTTTTGTGTATGCCTTGAGATAGTAATTTGCGTAATATTGACAAAAATGGATGAAGGTCTCTTTCTAAATATTCAGGTTTCTTGGGAAGAATTACCGTTTTGACCTGTGCCTGTTCAATCAACTGGAATTCATTGTTGCTCACGAGTCTTCTCAGATGGAAAAGTTTTGGCCTTGTTCCGATGCTCCCAATGTTGCCCAAGGTGTCTTTCCGTGACTACGCAAGAGTTTGTCATATCCTTTTCTTTTAGCAATCTCCCAAATGTCAGTTGAATACATGCTTTCTTTTCTTCTTCAAGAACCCGCTTTGCTACTTCAATAAATGTTAACTTTTCCATAATCTCCTTTCTTCTCCATACACATAACGATAAAGCTCAGCCGCCCGCCGGAGCGCCAGCGGAGGCGGGTCGGCGGCAGCGGATGTTAGGGGCGACTCACAGCCCAGTATTTCTTAGTGACGGTGGTGTCCGTCCATATCGCA
>JBHIER010000100.1:0-9294 GCA_046760705.1 bacterium | reverse complement strand
CATCCCCCCTTGCGAACTTTGGAAAGTTCGGCTACACCCCTACGAACAAATCCCTGGAGCCATCGTAATCGCTATGCTGAGCGCGGCCTCTCACGCAGACCCTTATGGACGGAGGTCCTTATCCCTACAACCCAACAACCTCGCGCACCCGTAGGGGCGGACGTCTCTGTCTGCGCCGTTGGATAATCTCTCCCACGGGGTCCGGACTCACAAAGGGCCGACACAGAGTTTGGCCCCTACTGTTCCACCTCGTAAGATTCTGACGGATGATCTGCCACCTCAATGACCGCGTCGCAAAATGCATGGGCAAAAATTGGTCATCAAAACTGTTTTGCTGGCAAGGGTGGACTTTTTCTCCGCGATTTGAATGTTCAGAAAGTATTTTAAGCTTTGAAATAAAAAGACTTAAACAAAAAGCGAAGACAGTTACCCGCTCTTGTTCAAGGGGACGGCACGAAAGTTGCTATCTGTAAGGCTGTTGAAGTTCGAAATGTGACTTCTGATTGGAATGGGCTGAGAAAAGGCGAGGTATGTTTACCATAGAGATTGAAGATAGAAAGGAATCTCTGCTGTACGCCATCGCTTTGGGATGCGTTCTCCTCTTGGCGATCGGTGTGACTCTGGTCTACTGGACACATCGTAACACCCTCGGGCCTGAGATGGTAGAGATGGGGATATCAGGAGCGGCTTCTCGAGCGATCAGAGGGGGTCAGGAACCTGCCGCCGTGGGTAGGGAAGATGCGGCCACCGAGAAAACAGCCCCGAACTCGCCTGCTGGCGAGGACAATGGGACCATCTCCCTCTGGTTTTTCGTAACCCTCATCTCTGCGTTGCTCATCGTTCTTGGCTTGACATTCCGCTATTATTCACACCGGGAGATGAAAGCAGCCGAAAGAAGGTGGGAGAAGGCCTGCGAGCAATTTTTGGCCAGAACGGGCATCGAGGGCACGAGGTCGGACAGGGAGGGGATCGCCGACGATAATATTTGGCTCAGAATTCTGAGGGCCGAGCGGTGAGAGCAGCGGAATGGTGGAGGCGAACTCCCGCCCTGAATTGGAGGAGCCCCTGCTCATTTCTCCCCGGCGGATGGAGTGCGGGGCAACAATTTTGGTTCGACCATCAGGCTCTTTTCCCGATCCATGAGGACGGTGCCGGCTTTGGCCCCTCTTGGCCGGCGGACGTACCGTCTCTCGGTGAAGCTGACAGCGACTAACCTTGCGCCGCGCGCTCTGCTGAAATAGGCGGCCAGGCCTGCTGCCTCCTGTAATGTCCCCTTGTCCGGAACTGCCTTGCGCCCCTGACGTCGCAAAACGACATGAGATCCCGCTGCCCCACGAGCGTGAAACCAAACATCCTCTGGTGCGGCCACACCAAAAGTGAGTTGATCGTTCTCCCTGTTGTTCCGGCCCACCAAAACCGTCCAACCGGAAGAGGTCACAAATCGTCGAAAGCGAGTTCCTTTAGCGGTCTTCCTCTTTACAGTTGGCTTTTCCCCCGGCAATACGCCCGCATCCACCATCCTCTCCTTCAACGAGAGGAGCGCACCTCTATCACCCGCCTTTTCGAATTCTTCCGTCAGCCTTCTCAGAAGTCCCATCTGCTGATCGACCTGATGGAGCCGGTTTTTGGCCATGGAGATGGCATTTCTGGCTTTATGGGCCTTGCGGAAGTATGCCTTGGCATTCTCTTCAGGCGAGAGTTTCGGATCGAGCTCGATGGTGATGTGAGGCCGATCGGGGTGGTAGTAATCGACGACATCGGCGCGATCGACCCCCCTTTTGAGAACACCCATGTTGGCCACAATGAGTTGGCCCGTTCGCCTGTATTCATCGTACCCTCGGGCCTTGCGGAGCTCTTCGCCGATCCGCTCCTGGGTCCGTTTCCAATACTTCCCTTTCTTCTGGAGTGCGGCGAGGATGTGCTGCCGAAGCCTCGCCTCTTCGCTCTTTTCGACGGTCGATGCGTAATAATATTCCAGAGCGCCGCTTATGCTTCTGAACTGCTTCGCAGGTATGGGGCCAAACTGCTTCAGCTCCAGAGGCGAGAAGGCAAAGGGGAGCTCGCCCTCACCGATGTAGACGGTGGGGTTGACCCTGCCCTCTTGCACCCTTTCGATGAGAGAGAGAACGGTCTCCCAAAGCCTTTTCATTTGTCCAGTATCCAATGAGGAAATCAATGTATCAAATTGAACCCCAGCAAGATAGACGGCTTCAGCAGCCAAAGTATGGCCCAGGGCCTGGACCGATTTGATGAGCCCTTTTGAAAGGGGCTCACTTTGGAATCTTCGCATTGCCGCCTCAAATTGTCCAAAATCTGCCTTTTGTGGGTCAAGTCCGGCCGGCGGTGGAGGGGGTTTGTACCTCTGGCCCGGGAGGATATGTCTGTACCGGCACATGGTAGCGTCCACATCTCTCCAGCAGGTGAGGACGAGATCGTCCTCAGTGTGGGTCACAATTATGTTGCTCATCCGTCCAGTGAGCTCGAGAATGAGCTTCAAATCGGAGTGGAGAAGGGATCCTTTCTTGCTAAGCTTAACGGCGAGAACACGATCCCAGTTGACCTGGGATACCGAGGTGATCACCGCGTGGCGTAGAATCTCTCTCAATTGCTCTGTAAAAGGTGCCAATTGGTGCCTGGAAGGATGTTTTTGAGAGACCAGGTGGGCCCGGAAAAACTGGGGGTGGGTCGACACGAGGAGATGGACCCCTTTCGATCTGGCTGTGATACCAAAGATCAGCGTGTGGGAATCGGTCTGAAGGATCTGGCTGACCCGACCGGGCACAATTTCACCCTTCAACTCCTCAACCAGCGTCCTCAGTGTGATGGCATCGTAGCTCATGCTGAACTCAAACCTCGTATGAAGAATGGAATCACCATTGGTAAATATAATATGCTCTCAGGGGTCAATTGTCAAGGATTTTGAGAAATTTTGTCGGATTAGGGCCAAATTAACCATTGACTTTGCCTTCCATTTGTAATAAATTTTAAAATTTTGAAAGGAGTTGTACGTTTTGGTATCGAGTATGACGGGTTACGGACGCGGCGAGTCCGGAGGAAACGACCGCAGGTACATCGTCGAGGTACGTTCCGAGAACAACAGATTCTTCGAAGTTTCGTTTCGGCTGCCCAAATCGATGGCCTCCTTGGAGCAAAAGATGAAGGGTCTGGTCCAACAGTATATCGCTCGCGGCCGCATCTTTCTGACCATGAATGTTGAAGGCCCCGACGATGGGAAGCAAGGCTTAACGTTAGACGGAGAAGTGGCCCGGTCGTATTACCAGATCCTCTCTGAGTTGAAGGAGAAGTTAGGATTGCCTGGAGAGATCACTGTGGACGTCCTGACCCGTTTCCCCAATATTCTTACTTTCGAACCGGCCGAAGGGGACATGGAACAGGAATGGCCTCTGATCGAAGATGCAGTGCACAGGGCAGTCACGAGTCTGGTAGATATGCGCAGGGCAGAGGGGGCCCGGTTGCAGTCCGACCTGGAGAAGCGAATCGACCTTTTGGAGAATCTGACCGCTGAGATTGAGGAGCTGGCCCCCTTGGGGGTGGCAGAGGCAAAACAGAAACTTGAGGAGCGTCTGAAGTCTTTGGTCGAGACCGATCAGATAGACCCCCTCAGACTGGCTTTAGAAATCGGTGTCATCACTGAGCGGTGTGACGTGACGGAGGAATGTGTGCGGTTACACAGCCACAATCAACTCTTCAGGGAGACTCTGAAGGCCAGCGACCCCGTCGGTAAGAGATTGAATTTCTTGTTACAGGAGATGAACCGAGAGGCGAACACCATAGGCTCTAAGGCCTTCGATGCGAAGATATCCCATCTCGTTGTCCAGATAAAAGAGGAAATCGAAAAACTTCGGGAACAGGTTCAAAACATAGAATGACTCGATTGAACAGCGGATCTCTGTTTCAACGGATGTGTCAACATGAAGGGGAGTGTTGTGGAGAGACCACTGATCAACATAGGGTTTGGTGGTGTTGTGGCAAAAGATAAGGTGGTGGCTATTGTCGCCCCCGGATCTTTGCCGATTAGAAAATTGCGGGACAAGGCCAAGGAGAAATCAAAGTTGATCAATGCAACTCAGGGGCGGCGGACGAGGGCGGTGATCGTTACCGAGAGCGATCACGTCATTCTGTCTGCCATTGCTGTGGAAACGATCGTTCAAAGGGTGCAGGGTAAGAGGGGCAAAACTGCCGAGAAGGAACCGTAGCTTTGGCCAATTCAGGTTTTCCGGTCGTCGTTTCCGCACCCTCGGGTGCGGGGAAAACGTCCCTCTGCCGAGAGGTGGTCAGAAAGGATTCAGGACTCGTCTATTCGTTCTCCGTCACATCCCGACCCCGCTTGGCTAGCGAGCGGGAAGGGGAAGACTACTTTTTTGTCTCCAGTGAGGAATTTGAAGAGAGGATCCGGCGGGGCGATTTTATTGAATGGACCCAGATCCGACGCCGCTATTACGGAACACCGCGAAAACCGCTCGAGCAAGCCCTGAACGAGGGCAGAACGGTTCTCCTGGATCTGGATGTCCACGGTGCCAGAAAGATCAAAGGAATCTTTCCGGACTCCGTAACCGTCTATATCCTTGCTCCTTCGCTGAAGGATTTGGAGAAGCGGTTGAGGGGTAGGGCAAGGGATTCCGAGGAGGAGATCCAGGCCAGACTGGAGAGGGCCTCCGATGAGATGCGCAACATTGAGGAGTACGACTATGTGTTTGTGAACGAGAGTTTTGAGGAGTCCGTGGATCGGTTACGATGCATCATCGAGGCCGAAAGGTGCCGGGTTAAGAGGAGATCGAAGGTCTCCTCGTAGGGAGGGTGGAGCGTGAGGGACCTTCATCTGGGCTCAGCTCTGTCGAAAGGAGGAAATGGACGTATGGCTCTAGTTCCCCTGGAGGAGGTTCTGAAAAGGGTGCCGAACGTTTATGAAGCCGTTATTATTGCAGCCAAGGAGGCTCGGCTGATCAATGAGCGGAGGTTGATGGAGCAGGCGCGCCTGTCGAACGAAGAGGAGCCCACAGAAGAAGAGAACAGAGGTGAAGAACAGAAGCACCCCAGCATTGGGGCCGAGGAAGAGAAGGTGACGGTTCAAGCACTGAAGAAGTTGATTGAGGGTAAGATCCATTCCTCTTACGAGCCCGAGAAAGAGTGATTCGGGCAGGTTGAAGGAACACGTGTGCCACGGAAAGAAGATCCTTTTAGGGGTAACGGGTAGCATTGCTGCTTACAAGGCCGCGGAGCTTCTTCGGAGACTGAGGGCCCGGGGGGCTGATGTTCAGGTGATTATGACCGCCTCGGCCCAGCAGTTTGTCTCGCCCCTGACATTTCGAACCCTCTCCGGCCACAGAGTGGTGACCGAGCTGTTTCCCAGAGAAGAGGCGACCGTTTCCCATATCAGACTGGCCGACTGGGCCGACCTGATCCTCATTGCGCCGGCTACGGCTAACATTATCGGCAAGGCCGCCTCGGGAATCGCTGACGACATGCTGTCGACAGTCCTTTTAGCCAGCAGGGCTCCTGTCTGTTTTGCCCCGGCCATGAACACCAATATGCTTCAACATCCAGTGATGCTCGAAAACATGAGTACGTTGAAGGCTCGGGGATGTTATTTCATCGAACCTGAAAGGGGCGAGCTCGCCTGCGGAATCGAAGGGGAAGGCCGTTTAGCCGAGCCTGAGTCCATTGTCGAGCACGTCGTCGCCCTCTGCTCCCTCTCCGATCTTCTCTCCGGCAAGCGCGTTCTTGTCACCGCCGGACGCACCGAGGAACCGCTGGACCCGGTGCGATTCTTATCGAACCCGGCCACAGGGAAGATGGGGTATGCCCTGGCCGGGGCGGCCCGGCTCCGGGGTGCGGCAGTCTCCCTCATAAGCGGTCCGACACACCTGACACCACCCCCCGGGGTACGTCTGTTCAAGGTGAGGACGGCCGAGGAGATGGCCCAGAAGGCCTTCGAACAGTATGATGGGTGTGACATCGTCCTCATGGCCGCGGCCGTGGCCGATTTTCGGCCAAAAGTCTTCTCGACCCAGAAAATCAAAAAGGGAGAGATGAAGTTGACTTTGGAGCTGGAAAGGACAACGGACATCCTGGCCGAAATGGGCCGACGAAAAGATAGGAGGATTTTGGTCGGATTTGCCCTGGAGACCGACGACGGGATCGAAGGGGCGACACAGAAGTTGGCCTCGAAGAACCTGGATCTCATTGCCCTCAATGACCCCACAGAAGAGGGGGCAGGATTCGGTTCCGATGCAAATGTGGTCACCCTCATCGATCGGTTCAGAAAGATTGAGAAGCTGCCTAAGCTGACCAAGCGCCAGGTGGCCGAGAGAATATTGGACCGAGTGGTGGAGATGGTGAAGGCTCAGAAGTCCTCTTAGCTCAGATGCTTCGCCACAAAAGTTCCAGAGATACACGAAATAATACAGTCAGAGATCTTTCACAAAGAGTCAAAATCCACAGATGTCTTCTCCTCATGTTTCAGAGGTTTTTGCGTTAGTGAAACGGTATTTTAGACAGCAGGAGGAGTTGGGTGCAAGGGAGTGGTATCTGCCAGATGAAGGGGCGAAGGCCCCAGGGGCAATGGCCCCGGGGGCAAAAGCCCCATCTTCAGCCCTCACGTTGGCTGAGTTGTACAAAGGGGTGAAGCACTGTCAGCGATGTCATCTCTGGAAGACGCGGACCAATCTCGTCTTCGGGACCGGGAACAGGGAGGCCGATCTGGTTTTCATCGGTGAGGCCCCGGGGAGGGATGAGGATCTTCAGGGGGAGCCCTTTGTGGGCCGGGCCGGCCAGTTGCTCACGCGAATCATCGAAGCAATCGGGTTCCGGCGGGAGGACGTGTTTATTGGCAATATACTGAAGTGCCGCCCCCCCGAGAACAGGGACCCGTTGCCGGAGGAGATTGAACAGTGTCTGCCGATCCTGGAGGTGCAGTTGCAAATCCTCAAGCCCAAAGTGATCTGCACCTTGGGCCGCATCGCCGCCCAGACATTGCTGCGGACCAGTGCCCCGTTGAGCCGTCTCCGAGGGCGAGTTCACGACCTGCGCGGTGCCAGGGCTGTCGTCACCTACCATCCGGCGGCCCTGCTCCGCAACCCGAATTTGAAACGTCCTACGTGGGACGATATCCAACTCTTAAAAAGGGAGTATGATCGTCTGTAAATGAGACAGGTGACTTCACAATCTGCGGCTCCGTTGAAGGAAGTGGTTGAGCGTATCCCCCCCCAGGCTCCGGAGGTGGAGGGAGCCGTTCTGGGGGCGATGATGTTGGAGAAGGAGGCCATTGCCAAAACTGTTGAGATACTCGATGGGTCGTGCTTCTACTCGGACAAACTCAGGAGGATCTTCGAGGCCATTGTCTCTCTGTACGAACGGAACGAACCGGCCGATCTGGTAACAGTCTCTGAGGAGTTGAAGAAGAGGAAGGAGTTGGACGAGATCGGGGGACCTCTCTACTTGACCTCTCTGGTGGAGAGTACCCCGACGGCGGCCAACGTAGTCTACCACGCCAAGATCGTCTTAGAGAAGTCGCTGCTCCGCAAGCTCATTGCAGCGGCCACCCAAATTGTCACTGAAGGTTTTGAAGGGACGGAAGATCCTCACGATCTTCTCGACAGAGCCGAACAGATGATCTTCAGCCTGGCCGAGAAACGGCTTCGAAAGGGCTTCGATCCCTTGCGAGACATCTTGCACGACACCTTCGAAGCCATCGAGAGGTTCCATGAGCGAAAGGGGCACGTGATCGGCGTACCCAGTGGGTTCACCTTTTTGGATGAACTGACGGCCGGATTTCAGCCCTCTGACCTGATTGTTGTGGCCGGGAGGCCGTCCATGGGCAAAACTGCCTTCGCCCTCTGCGTGGCCCGACATGCGGCTGTCGAGGCCAAAATCCCCGTGGGCATCTTCAGTCTGGAGATGGCCTCCTATCAGCTTGCTCAGCGGATGCTCTGCGCCGAGGCCCGCGTTGACGCCCATCGGGTCCGAACCGGAAGGCTCCCTGACGAAGATTGGTCGCGGCTCAGTATCAGTGTGGGGGCTCTGGCGGAAGCCCCTATCCTCATCGATGACACCCCAGCTCTGGGAGCCCTCGAGCTTCGCTCAAAAGCCCGGCGGCTCATGACCGAGCACAAAGTCGGTCTGATCATCATCGACTACCTCCAACTGATGAGAGGGCCCAAGGGGGCGGAGAGCCGTCAACAGGAGATCTCGGAAATCTCGCGATCCCTGAAGGCTATGGCCAAAGAGTTGAACGTCCCCGTTATCGCTCTCTCTCAGTTGTCCAGAGCGGTTGAAGTCCGCGGCGGCCGAAGACGACCCATTCTCTCCGATCTGAGGGAGTCCGGAGCCATCGAACAGGATGCCGATGTGGTCCTCTTTCTCTACCGGCCGGAACTGTACGACCTCAAAGACGAGAGGACGGGCGAATCCCTGGAAGGGGTGGCCGAAGTGATCATCGGCAAACAGCGCAACGGACCTGTGGGAACGGTGAGATTGACCTTTCTCAAAGAGTATGCTAAGTTCGAAAATCCTGCCTTCGTGGAAGGGCCGCCTCCCCCTGAGGAGTTCTGATGGCCAACGGACCGGTATATTTAGGGCAACGGTGCCTTCTCACGATTGAACGTTTCGGCCAGGCCACCATGCTGCTGGCCCGCATCTTCGGAACGCTCCCAAAGATATTCCGCAACCTGAGACTGATCTTCAACCAGATGATGGAGATCGGCATCCGCTCGTTACCCTTAGTCTTTATCACCTCTGTCTTTACCGGAGCGGTGACGGCGTGGCAGGCAGAGTATCAGATGAAAGAGTATGTGCCCATGATCTTCTTAGGAACGGGGGTGAGCAAGGCGGTCTTTATCGAGCTGGGACCGGCCCTGACCGCTTTGGTGGTTGCCGGTCGGGTCAGCTCTTCCATCGCCGCCGAATTGGGCACGATGCAGGTGACCGAACAGATAGACGCATTGGAGACCCTGGCCATCGACCCGGTCCGATTTCTGGCCATGCCCCGTTTCGTGGCCGGAATCGTCATGCTACCGATCCTGGTCATTTTTGCCGACTTCTTCGCCATGGCCGGAGGGGTGGTGGTGGCCACGCAGTTGCTGGATATCACTGCCAACACCTTTTGGGACGGGGTCAAGATGTTCTTCCACATCCGAGATGTCCTGGCTGGCTTGGTCAAGGCCGTGGCCTTCGGTGGGATCATCGCTTTCATGGGATGCTATTTTGGATTCAGTACCCGGGGTGGGGCAGAGGGGGTGGGCAAATCCACCATCAAGGCTGTGGTCTTCTCATCTG
>JBHIER010000099.1:0-9363 GCA_046760705.1 bacterium | reverse complement strand
GGAGAGTACATCGACCCCGGAACGGCGACCACGGACGTGAGCGGCAAGGCTGTGACCAGCTTTGTGAGCGGGGCCATCGCCAGTACCTTTGAAGGGATCGAAATCCAGGCCACAGCCGATGATACTGTGGTCTCGAACCCCGTCAAACTGACCGTGGCCGGGGCCCCCGACTCGGTGGCGGTCGGATACGACACCGATTCGTTTACCGACAATGAGAACGGGACCTATACCCTTTCAGTGGCGGCCATAGTGGCTGATGCCAACGGCAATCCGGTGGTGGATGGCACCTGGGTCTATTTCAGCTCCAATCCGAACATCGGTGTGGTGGAAAGCCCCATCCAGACGGTGGAGGGCATCGCCTCCTCCCACCTGAACTACCCGGCCAGTTCGGTCGGAGATAGCATCACCCTGATCGCAGAGAGCGGTGGCATTGAGGGGGAGAAGTCCTTTCGTCTCCCAGGACCGGCCGGCAACGCCCACGGTGTCCGCCTCGATGCCCTCTCCTACAGCCTTCTGGCCAACGGTTTGGCCACAACTCTGGTGGACGCCCTGGTGACGGATGTCTTCGGCCGACCAGTGGGTGGGGCAATGGTCACCTTCGACGCCGCCGTGGGAAGGATCACTCGGGTGGCCTTCACAGTTTCAGATCCGACCCGCGACGACTACGGTATCGCCCGGGCCACCTATACCAGTCTGGCCAGCTATGAAGATGTGACAGACCGGGTGTGCGCCTCCGTTACCGGCGTTCTGCAGCCGGACTGTATCGACATTGAACTGGGAGGTGTCTCCCTGGAGACGCAGGCCTATCCTTTGACCATTCCCGCCGACGGTTCGAGTCAAGCGACGATCACCACGGTGGTCAAGGAGACCACCAATGAGTTTCCCATCGCTTTCGGAGTGGTCAGTTTTGGGACCAAAATGGGGACGATTGTCGGCTCCGCGGTGACCGATGAGAGCGGCGTGGCTACGTCTCTTCTCACCAGCGGAACAAAAGTTGGGCTGGACACGGTGGTGGTGAGCTACGGTGCCACTCTCTTCGATACAACCTATGTGGAGTTCACCACCGGGGCGGCGTCGCAGATTGTCGTCATCTCGGCTGAACCGGATTCAATCGGGGTGAGGGGGGCCGGCTACAACGAATCCGCCGCACTGGCTTTTGAAGTCAGGGACCAGAATGGACGGCCCATAAGCTCTGACAGCCCTCAACTCGTCAGGTTTTCTCTCTTTGGCGGTCCGATGTGGGATCCTCCCGAGGGAATTGTCCCGTATCTCTACCCGGAGAGTGTTTATACCGATGAGTCCGGTCGGGTCTTCACTACTTTGAATAGCGGTTCAAAGGCGGGAGCAGTTGAGGTTGTGGCTTCAATTGGGGCGACCATCGAATCCACTCCAGTCAGGATTGCCATTCACGGAGGGCCGCCGGATTTGGCCCATTTCAGCGTTGTGCCAGCAGTGGCCAACATCGCCGGCTGGAGACTCTTTGGGTTGACCGATTCTGTCACTGTCTACGTCGGCGACCGGTACGGCAATCCGGTTCCCTCAGGGACGGCCGTCTATTTCACCACCACCGGAGGGATCGTTCAGGGATCGGCCGTCACCAACGCCTTAGGGGTGGCCACCGTCGTCCTGGAGTCGGCCTCTCCTCTTCCGCGCTCAAATGCCCTGGACCCTTCGACCGGATACACCAGCACTGTCAACGCCTATTGCGATTTCACCCCACCGAAGAACGGCGACGGCCAGGCGATCGTCTTTGCCAACACCGTTGACGGTCAGGGCAATGCCATCTGGACTCAGACTACGGTCATCTTCTCTGGCTCGAGCATCATTTCAGATGTTTCGCCCACCACCTTCGACATACCGGATGGAGGATACGAAGTGTTCCAATTCACCCTTGCGGATCTGAACGGAAATCCGTTGACGGCCGGCACCCGGATCCAGGTGACCGCCACCAAGGGGGCTGTCTCCGGAGACGTCGATGTCACCATGCCCGACACCCGGTCCGCCGGCTGGACACAGTTCTCTTTCTATTTAGACGATTCCGATCCAGAGGACGAGAAGGGGCCGGAGGGGTGCACTGTCACAATTACGGTGACCAGTGGAAACAACGGGGACGCACAAGTTTCGATCCGCGGACAGATCGATTAAGGAGAGGGAGACCGATGAGAAGATTTTTCTTGTTCCTTATGTGCTCTGCTCTGGGATGGGGTATCCCGGCCCTGGCCTCATCGCCCGGCAACCCCCTTCTTACTGTGGGGAAGGCGCGGTTGGCGGTGAGCGCCGAATGGGAGCAGAACAACCGCAATCTCGATTTGGAGACCGAGTCCGAGGTGACATCGAACCGCTACTGGCTCAAAGGGACGTACGGCCTCTTCGATTGGCTCGATCTCTGTGGCGCAGTGGGGGCGGTCGATTTTGATGTGAGCACCAGTCAGGATAGACGGACCCGCTCCTTTGAAAGCGATCACTTGAGCTTCGGCTTCGGGGGTGGATTCAAACTGCGTGCATTGCACAGCGAAGAGCGGAACCTCAGTCTCCTTCTGACAACCAACGGGTCTGTTCTTCAGACCGAAGAGTTCGTCGGATCGGCGCCCCCCTCGGACTTCACCTGGAACGAATTTCAGCTAGCCATCTCTGTGGCCAAGGGTTTCGGGTTCACTTTTCCGTATCTCGGAGTTTCCTATTCGGTCGTCGATGGAGAACTGACCTGGGACGGTGGGGGGGCGGGTGACTTTCGCGATCCAGGCGGATTTGTCTTTGCCGGGATTGACTTCTCGCTTCCCAGTCGGTACGTGCTGACCATTGAGATGAACGGTCGGATCGGCGGGGGCCTGGACGAGGCCTCCTTTTGCGTGGGTATAAGTCAAAGTACGAAATGATACTCGTGATTCGTCTCTGTCCGCACCTGTCATTCCGGCGTGTTTTGAGCTTCGATTTACCCGCCTCGAGCCTCGTTACGGGTTTCGAAACCGACTAACGATAGACCAAAAGATGATATCATCAATCTTGTAGAAAACTGATGACTGAGTGAGGCTAAAGATGGCAAAGCTGGTAGAATGTGTGCCCAACTTCAGTGAAGGGCGGGACAAGAGTGTCATCGATGCTATTGCCGGAGCCATCCGGAGCGTCAACGATGTGAAGTTGCTGGATGTCGATCCCGGCGAGGACACAAACCGGACGGTGGTCACTTTCATTGGATCTCCAGAAGGGGTGGTGGAGGCGGCGTTTCAGGCCATAAAGAAGGCCGCCGAACTGATCGACATGAGCCAGCACAGAGGGGCTCATGCGCGGCTGGGGGCCACGGACGTCTGCCCCTTCGTCCCGGTCTCAGGCGTGACCATGGAGGATTGCGTCGCCTTGGCCAACGAGCTGGGCCAGAGGGTGGGGGAGGAGCTGAGCATCCCCGTCTATCTCTATGAGGAGGCGGCCAGGGAGCCGGATCGGAAGAACTTGGCGACCATTCGCCAGGGTGAGTACGAGGGGCTGCCGGAGAAGATGGCCGATCCCCACTGGAAGCCGGATTTCGGGCCGGCCGCCTTCAACCCGAGATCCGGGGCGACGGTCATTGGGGCCAGGGAGTTTCTCATCGCCTATAACGTCAATCTCAATACCAGAGATCGGAGGCTGGCCCACGACATCGCCCTGACCATTCGGGAAGCGGGTCGGGCCAAGAGGGACGGTGCCGGCAAAATCATCAGGGATGAGAAGGGGAAGGCGGTCAAAATTCCGGGCAAGCTTCGGGCCTGCAAAGCGGTGGGCTGGTACATCGATGAGTACCGATTGGCCCAGATTTCGATCAATCTGGTCAACTATAAGGTGACACCCCCTCACGTGGCCTTCGAAGCGATACGGGAGGAGGCGAGAGTGCGAGGCTTGAGGGTCACCGGAAGCGAGCTGGTGGGATTGATCCCCAAGGAGGCGATGCTCATGGCCGGTCGATATTATCTTCAGAGGCAGGGAAAATCGGCCGGTGTGCCCGAGGAGGAGCTGATTCGCGTTGCCGCCCATTCCTTGGGACTCGCCGAAGTGAGCCCCTTTGATCCCCGACAGAAGATCATCGAATATCAGTTTGAGGCCGAGCCCGAGGTTTTGGTCCGCAGGTCCGTGAGAGAGTTTGTCGATGAGGTATCGACCGATTCTCCAGCCCCCGGGGGCGGGAGCGTGGCCGCGCTCATAGGAGCTCTGGCTGCGGCTCTCAGTTCCATGGTGGCCAATCTGACCCACGGCAAGAGAGAGTACGAAGGGGTCAGGGACCTCATGGAGGAGGCGGCCTGCCGGGCTCAGCATCACAAGGACCTGCTCCTGCGCTCAGTGGATACGGACACAGCCGCCTTCAATCGGGTGATGGAGGCGTACGGGTTGCCCAAAAGGACAGAGGAAGAGAGGGCTGGCCGGCTATCGGCCATCGAGGCGGCCACCAAGGAGGCGGCTGGCGTTCCCTTGACAGTCATGGGGACGGCCCTGGAGGTCCTGATGTTGGCCAAAGAAGTGGCCGAGCAGGGGAATCTCAACTCCGTGAGCGATGCCGGCGTCTCGGCCCTGGCCGCCAAAGCCGCCATAGATGGGGCCGCCCTCAACGTACAGATCAATCTCGGCTCGATCGAAGACCGAGAATTTGTGAGCCGCTGTCAAAAAGAGGTCCAGAGAATCGTCCGTACCGCCGCCCCTTTGGCCACGGAGATCCTGACCATCGTTTCGACCAGAATGAGAGACCAATTGGGTGCACCAGATCGATCGGACCGGGGGTGATATGAGAAGAGGAACGTCGATCGCAGAAGATGTGGGACCTGGCTTTGGGAAGATCGTCTGCCGCCATCCGACAATGCTCGAGCTTATTGAGAAGGCCAAGCGCATCGCCCAAAACCCCAATATCACCGTCTTGATTCGAGGTGAAAGCGGAACGGGCAAGGAGCTCGTGGCCAGGCTGATCCACTACCACAGCCCGACAAATGCGGGCCCCTTTGTGGAGATCAACTGCTCGGCCATCCCTGAGACGCTCTTAGAGGCAGAGCTTTTCGGGCACGAAAAGGGGGCCTTTACGGACGCCAAAATCAGGAAGAGAGGACTTTTTGAATTGGCCGACGGGGGGACCGTCTTTTTGGACGAGATCGGCAATATGAGCCTGAAACTCCAATCCAAACTGCTCCGGGTCATCGAGGAGAAGAGATTTTTGCGGTTGGGGGGCATTGAGGAGATCGAGGTGCTCGTCCGGGTTATAGCAGCCACAAACATAAATCTGGAGAAGGCCCTCGATGAGGCCACCTTTCGAGAGGATCTGTACTATCGGCTCAATGTGATCTCCCTGGAGTTGCCCCCCCTTCGAGAACGAGGGGACGATATCATCCTCCTGGCTGACCATTTCGCCCGCCGTTTCGCCTCCGAATACAACAGAGAGATAAGGGGGCTCTCTCCTGTCACGAAGAAGATGCTGAAGGAGTACCACTGGCCCGGAAATGTCCGGGAACTGAAAAACACGATTGAACGGGCGGTCTTCATGGGAAGTGGGGATGTGATTGGACCGGAACATTTGGAGATCACGCGACGGGTAAGAGAACCTCTGGCCTCGGCCAGCCGCTCGCCGCTTGCCATCAGCTCCGCAGGCGAGATCGAAATCGACATACCCTCCGGGGGCATTCCCCTGGAGGCCGTGGAACGGAAATTGATCCAAAGCGCCTTAGAGAATTGCCGCTGGAACGTGAGCCGGGCGGCAAAACTTCTCTCCCTCTCTCGGGATACCCTGCGCTATCGAATAAAGAAGTACGGCCTCGATACGCAAACATCCTGAGCCCAACCCAGCGATCCTTTCATCTACTTTTTCCTTCCATTACCCTTTTTCTCGTCATACGAACTGCTGCGTGTATGTTTATTTATTATGGGGCCAAAGAGATGTGAGGAATCGAGTCAAGCGCTATGAAGAATCTTTAGACATAAAAAGCTCAATACTCAACAAACTCTTTTGGATAATGTGTCATATCAAGTCTTTTTTCCTTGGGAATCGGTACTATACCCCATTCCTCCATTGCGAGTGCACCAATTAAGACCTCAATTCTTTTCCCTTTCTCGTCTTTTCCAATCTCTTTAACCACTCGTGCAAGGACATCTATAAGAAGACCTTCCACCAGGCAGGACAATCGACACTTTCGGGTTACATTGTGTGTTTTTCCACCAAGAGCAACAGGTTCGGGTCTTTCTAACTCAAATGTCGGTAAGCGTGAAGCCAAATCTTCCACTACATATGTATTTATTGCTCCACCATCAAAGAGGGCCCAGTAATTTTGCCCATCTACGCTGACATTAGCTTTTACTCTTCCCATTTTATTACTTCACCTCCAATTCTTGACATTTTTCCTGTTTAATTCATAAACTACTAGCTAAGGTGGAGAGCAAATAGAGATATTTCTATTAAGAGTGCTTCTCCGAAAAAACCTGTTTCTCTCCCGTTCCTATCTTGCTTCTGGTCACTCCTATTAAGCTTACGTCTCAGCACCTGATCTGAGACATATTTCGGGTATGCTTTTCATACCTGAATAATACATAGCCTGTCATTCCTGCGGATGCAGGAATCTCCATGTTTTGCTCAACATACTCTCTATTAAGGAGATTCCGGTATAAAACCGGAATGACATACTGAATCATTGTGGAATGCCTTCCTGATTGAGTCGAAAACCCTTGATCATCGCAACTGCTCGCCTCCTCAGCTTGTATATACAAGCAGATCATGACAGACTGTTTTTCATACGATTCGTGGCTCTGTGGCGCATTATTTGGGGTGATGTCTCACTTCAGTTTGCGGTCTCGATGATCTGTTTTAATCTCCTGATGTCGAAAGGTTTCTTTATGTGACGAGCGTTTGCCCTTTTGAGAAAAACTTGAGTGCTGAGACTGACCGTATCCCCGGTCATAAATATCATTCGCCCGGCTTGTTGAGGGTGGTCCTTTAGGACATGCTCGTAGAGCTGACGTCCGTCCATGCCTGGCATTTTGAGGTCGACGAAGATGAGATCGTATCTTTTTCGAGCAATTTTGTTCAGGGCCGCATCCCCGCTTCGGGTGGTATCGACCCGGTGGCCGAGGGGTTGTAACACGTCGGTGAACAGGTCGAGAATGACCTGCTCGTCATCAACGGCCAAAATGTTTTTGACTTCTTTAGCAGATCCTTCTTTCTCAGAAGTAGAGCGCTCCAACTTTGGGCAGACCTCTTCCACAATGGGCAGCTCAATGACAAAGGTGGTTTCCTGTCCCATTTTGCTGGTAGCATAGATTTTGCCTCCGTGTTCTTTAATAATCCCGTAGCACAGGCTCAAGCCCAGGCCGATGCTCTTGCCTTGTTTCTTGGTGGTGAAGAAGGGATCGAAAATGCGTTTGAGATTTTCTTTCGGAATTCCAGGGCCGGTGTCGGTAAACTCTATGCGGAACAGGCCGTCGCCCGACTGGGTAGAGATCGCCAGACGCTTTCTCCCTCCGTGCTCCACCATAGCTTGATGGGCGTTGTTGATGATGTTGAGGAAGACCTGCTGTATCTGGTACGGATCGGCCATGGTCCTGGGCAGAGTTGGGTCCAGACGGGTGGCTACCTCGATGTTGCTCACCTTAAATTCGTAAGCCCTCAGTTCGAGGGTGTTCTCGATAAGGGTGTTCACGTCAACGTATCTCTTTTCCGGCTTCCGGTTTCGGGCGAAGCTGAGCAGGTTGTTGACGATCTTCTGACAGCGGGTCGCTTCAGCGTATATCTTTTCCAGACTCTTTTTGACCTTCGAGTCGCATTCGGCTCCCAAAAGAAGCTGGGAGTAACCCAACACCCCTGTCAGAGGATTGTTCAACTCATGAGCTACCCCGGCAATCAACTCACCCAAGGCCGACAGTTTTTCCGACTGAAGGAGCTGTTCCTGTAACCGCACCCGCTCGGTGATGTCCCGCAGAATGCCCTGGGTGGCGATGGTTCCCTTGTATCGGATATATGAGACAGATGTTTCCACCTCAATCTCTTTCCCGTCCCTGGAGATGGCCGTAAACTCGTACTGGGGAGGAACAGGTTCACCTCGATCAATTTTTCCGATCCGATCCTCTATCAGACCTCTGCTTTTGGGGGCTACAAGATTTATGAAGTCAAAGTCAGGGGCGTTGGTCTCCTCCTGGGTATAACCAAAAAGCTCCTCGAATCTTCTGTTGATGATCTCAAATTTTCCATTGTACAGCAGGTAAATAGCATCCCGGGACTGGTCGATCAGATTGCGGTATTTCTCCTCCGACTCCCGGAGTGCCTCCTCCGCCTGCTTGCGTTCGGTGATGTCCAAAATTTGAGCCACTGACTTCACTCTTCCGGCTGAATCCTTGATCACAGTCGAGCTGATTTCGACCCGCCTTTTCTCACCATCTTTCCTGACCACGTTGAACTCATACCGGGGAGGAACATTCTCGCCCCTCTGCCTCCGAATGTAACGATCGGCCACAAGCTGCTTGCTCTCCTCATCGAGGAATTTTCGGAAGTCTTGACCCACGATCTCCTTGCGGGGATACTGCAAAATTCGGCACAACTCGTCATTCACATATGTGAAACGATACTCATCGTCCACAATAAGAATCCCCGCATGAGAGTTCTCTACAACGGAGCGGTAACGTTCCTCAGATTCGCGGAGCGCCTCCTCTGCCCGCTTTCGCTCGGTGATGTCCCGCAGAACACCCTGGCTGGCGATGCCCCCCTTGTATTGGATATAAGAGACCGATGTTTCCACCTCAATCTCTCTCCCGTCCCGGCGGAGAGCGGTGAACTCATACAGGGGAGGAACAGGTTCCCCGCTCTCTACCTTCCTGATCCGATCTTCGATGAGGCCACGACTTTTAGGGGCTACCAGGTTCATGAAGTCAAAGTCCGGGGCGCTGGTCTCCGCCTGGGTATAACCAAAAAGCTCCTCGAATCTTCTGTTGATGATCTCAAATTTTCCCCCGTACAACAAGTAGATGGCATCTCGGGACTGGTCGATCAGATTGCGGTACTTCTGCTCCGATTCCTGCAGCGCTTCGGTTCTATCCTCGATCATCTTTTCGAGATTAGCGGAGTATTCTCTGAGCTTTCTTTGGGCTGCCTGCAATTCTTTATTGGCCTTCGAAAGTTCTCTGCCTCTGAGCTCGACGTTCCTTTCGAGTTGAGCCATAATTTTGAATGTGGTAAAATCGCTCATAGAAGTGAAGCTGAGTTTTTCACTCCTCTTAACTAACGAAGCGATAGTCTTTCTGGCGGCTGCTAACTCGTTTTGTAAAAACTCTATTCTCTCTCTGTCTGTCCGATTTTTTTTCATTCTCTCTACTCTCTTGTAATGGTTACGGGCATGAAGCCCTACACTACATTTCTGCAACATACCCCTTGTG
>JBHIER010000098.1:0-9390 GCA_046760705.1 bacterium | reverse complement strand
GCAGGGGCAAGCAAAGAGACGACTCTACCAAGAATTCGAGTGGCACTCCTGAGGGAAGGCGTTCCAGCAACCATAGTAGGGGATGCTGTAGCGAAGTTAGAGGAGGAACTCTGGTATCTTCATTCAGAAAGAAAACAGTACGCCTTTCGCAATCAACCCAATCTGAACCGAGTAATAGTAGACAGAGAAGAGACTATCTCTGACGAGAGAATTCGAGAAGAGCTGAAAGCCATCATTCAAAAGAATGCAGGTCGTGCCCTTGAAGTCTATCTCTGGCCTGAGGGTCCGTCAGATATTCCGGACAACAAAAACCTTAAGCTCGCTGTTCTTTCAGCCAGCCTCTCCTATGACTCAGACAAGGGAAAGAGGCTTGCAGCCGAACTTTTTGAGAAGGCAGGCACTGGATTCAGGGTGTATAAGAATACACTTTTCATCCTGCTGATGGACGACAATCAGTATGTCTCCCTGAGCAAAGCCCTGAGGCGACTGTTAGCGCTCACGGAGGTTCAGAATGATACATCTTTACTTGAAGCTCTAACCAAACAGAGCCGGGAGGAGCTCAAGAGGAGATTCAAGGAGACAGAAAAGGAGATCCCGTTTAAGATTCTCATGGCTTACAGGTATTTGGCAGTGTTAGAAGACGGCGGTCTGAATTGGAAGGATTTGGGCATCCCTACAGTGGGAAGCGACCAGACGATCTCTGAAAGAGTGAAGCACTACTTGCGCGACCAGGAGAAATTGCTTGCGCGCCTTTCCCCTAAGTACCTGTTGGATAAGGCACTCGGTAAAGATGAAGCCGAGAAATCATTAAGAGAGATGTATGAACTATATCTTAAGACCCCTGGAATGCCGCTGCCAGAAAGTGAAAATGTTTTACTGGACACGGTTGCAGAGGGAGTCAAAACAGGACTCATGGGACTACGGGATCATGCAGAAGTTCGTTACGGGCAAGAGGTGACTCCCACTATAGATTCTATAGTTTTGCGAGGTGAAGTCGCAAAAAGAATAAAAGAGGAGCAAGAACCTGAGGAGACGACGAAAGAGGAGGAGAGGAAAAAAGAGGGAGAAGCGATTCAGAAAAAAGAAGGAGTGGTCAGGAGAGTGACTTTGAGAGCGAAGGTACCGTGGGATAAACTATCTTCTTTGATAACCGGGGTCATTCGACCTCTAAAAGATAAAGGTCTACCACCAGAGATTACGGTTGAGATCACGGCAGATTCTGAGGCGGGATTTGATAGAACTACGCTGGACACCAAGGTTAAAGAGACCCTTCGCCAGATCGATGCGAAAATAGAGAATTGGACGGAGGAATGATTGGGTCATTTGTGACGGAGAGCATATGGTTCGCTTACTCAGCAGATGGGGGCTGAGACACCTGAAGACGTGATGGTGGCCCTGTCGCTCATTCGGCCAGGCCTGGCCGAGGCGGGGATGAAGGACCAATATATCCGGTACCGGTGACGTTTGGAGGGGGTGACCTACCTCCACCCGAAGTTGGAGGAGATTTTGGGGGACACTTACGGGATCATGCTCTACCAGGAGGACATGCTGAAGGTGGCCAACGCGGTGGCCGGTCTCACTCTGGCCGAGGCCGACGGGCTGCGGCGGGCCGTGACCAAGAAGCGATCCCCGGAGGAGAAGGCCAAGAACAAGAGCGGGTTCATCGCCGGGGCTCTGCGCAACGGAGTCCCGGCAGCGGTGGCCGAAACGATATGGCTCAGGATGGCCAACTTCGCCGCCTACTCCTTCTGCAAGGCCCACGCCGCCACCTACGGCCAGATCGCCTACCGGTGCTGCTATCTGAAGGCCCACTACCCGGCTGAGTTCCTGGCCGCAGTGCTCACCAACCAGGCCGGCTACTACCCCGCCTTCCCCCGGACGTGAACCGAAGCGAAAAAGAGTATACGGCCAAAGGGAAGATCTTGCGGATAGGACTCATGCAGGTGAAGAACCTGACGAGGAGGCCCTGCCGGAGACGTTCAAGATGCCTACCCTTGTGCCCCGCATCCCAGATTATCCGAACCATCAGAAGGTCCAACTGGAGGAGGAGATCCTGGATCTGGCCGTCACCTCTCATCCCCTAACCTTCTATCGGCAGGCTCTGGCCACAGAAAAGGTTGTCCCCAGCACGAGGCTGGCCGATTATGCCGACCAGCAGGTCGGGGGTGCCGACCAGCCAGTGAAGGTAGCCGGCCAGCTCATCGCCTCACCTCGGGCCAGGACAACCGACGGGAAACTCATGAAGTTTCTGACCCTGGAAGATCTGCACGGCACCATGGAGGTGATCCTCTTTCCTGACGCCTATCAGAAATACGGGGGGAGACTCACCTCGAAGGGTCCCTACCTCGTTTACGGAACAGTCAGATGCCAGAACGGAAGCGTGGCCGTCATTGGAGAGAAGATACGGAGCATGGCAGACACTCATACCGGAGACCTCCCCCATTTCCGCAGTAGATAATAAAAAGTTGAGGTGAGCGCAATGCCGAAAGAATCGATGAGGAGAGGAGGAGGACTAAAGGGGTTGATCTTCTCTTAAGAAATATATTGACAAGACTGTTGAAATACCCTATATTGGTGTCAAGGCACACGTTGGATAACGGTCTATCGATGGTTGGCATTGAATGGACCAAAACTGTTTTCTTCGAAAAACTGTTTTCTTCGAAAGGAGGGTCGACATGAACGGCACACAAGAAAAGGGAGAGATTCTGGTGGTCGTTTCCAAACTGAAAGGGTATATTCGCTCAATGTCGGGGATGAATACTGCGGGAAATGTTGCCCCAGTTCTGTCCGATGTTATCCGCCGAATGTGTGACCAGGCGATAGAGAGGGCCAGGGGTGCAGGTCGCAAGACCGTGATGGATAGAGATTTTGTGTCCACGACAGACGAGGAGAATTAGGGCCCGAGCCAATTGCGACTGTATGAGTCGTTGCTGAGGTGCAACTGCGGCTAAGCTGTCGGTCTCCCTCGTCGGCCGCAGCTTAGCCGCTATCCGTTAGAGGAATGCAGGAGAACAATGGTCAATGGTCAGAGACGACGGGCACTTACTACTGATGAGAGGGGTCACCACGCCAGGCCTGAAAAAAATGCTTGACTTTGGTCCATTCATGTTTTAAACTTACAATCAGCACAGCGCCATTTCACACAACGATGCTTTTGCAAAATTGCTGTAGGGAGACGAAAGGAGGAAGATGATGCCCAAAGATCTGACCGTCATCTTGCAAGATCGACCTGGGACCTTAGCCGACATGGGCGAGGCCTTGGGGAAGGCTGAGATCAACATCGATGGGATAGGTGGATTCGTCTGTGCGGGTGAGGGGATCTTTCACATCTTGGTAGAGGACGCTACCGCTGCCCGCCGCGCTCTCGAAGAGATCAACATCGAGGTGCGTGGCGAGCGGGAAGTATTGGTCCTGGAAGTTGAAGACCGACCCGGCGTGCTCGGGGATGTCACCCGCCGCCTGGCCAACGCCGGGGTAAACATTGATCTGGCCTACGTGGTCGCGAACACCAGGATAGTCATCGGCGTCGATGACCTGGACAAGGCTCGCGCTGCTGTTTAGCTCAGCCAGCGGAGCGGCATAGCAGACCTTAGCAACGGAACAGCGATATGATGCGATGCAGCGGGCGTTCGCATCCGATCTCCGGCTCGTTAATTTGGAGAGAAGACCGCCTGGGTGGAAAGGAGCGGACGCCTGCGAAATCTTAACTTTTTTCTACTTCTTATGAGCCTCCATAAATTTGGCAAATGATTTCAGCCGAGGCAAAACCTCTTTATCTCTCTGTCTTCCAGCCGCTTCTTTGCTGGCAATTATATCCCTGAGAGCTGCCACGGCAAACTTGCCTCCGATCAAATTATAACGGAGCTTTGCCTCTTTAAACGATTCTATACCATCAGGGGCGAATACAAGATCTATGTCCAATGGACCTCCCCTTATCTGGATGAAATCTTTGCCATCAACTATTGCCTTCTGCAATGTTTCATCAATTTCAAAGCCAATCTCCTTCAGCGCCTGGACTATCTTCCTTCCATTTTCTCTGCTTTTCTCAGGAAATATATCCACATCCTGGGTCGTATCAGGAAAGCCGTAGAGAATTGCGCCGGATTTCCCAATAAAAAGATATTCCACTTCATGCTTGGAAAATACTTCGGCCAACTTTTCAGCCACCCGGTATGAGAAAGCCCTAAATACTCTCTCCATATCCTAACCAGTCAGCTAATTTTTCCTTACACCATTTGCGGTATTCTTCCATCGTCTCAAATATGCGATAGGGCTCATCGTCAATGATGGGTTTATAGGTCTTAATAAAACCGTTATCAATTCTCTGGGATATTGGTCTTTTCACCGATGATTCAAATTCTGTCCGGATGTCGATTGTCTTGCCGATATTGTAAAAAATTTGCATATCAAACTCTCCCTTCGTCTCTTTATCGAAAAATCTAAACAAGCCATTTGAAAAGTCAACCATATTTTTTGCAATGGACAAAAAAAGCCGGAGATGAGGGAACGCCTGTGAATTTTGACTCTTTTCTAACCGCTTTTCGGGCCAACAAAGGCACTCATCATCTTATTCGTTGTCAGCCGGTAGAATTTTGCCTATCTTACTGGCGACGGTTGAGGCTTCACAGTTCGAATCCAGACGGCCTTTGGGATGGACCGGCTGATCTTTTTCAAGACCGCCATCCGGATACCGAAGTCTTTGAGAGACCCGCGATAGACCTGGCAGCGGCCTCTCAGGCCCTGTTTTGGATCCTGTCACCGTTATGAAAGAGAGAGAAAGCGATGAAATCCTTGGATGAACGTTGCATCAACACCTTGCGTTTCCTGTCCGTAGATGCCATACAGAGAGCCAACTCCGGCCACCCTGGCGCTCCCATGGGCGCGGCCCCCATGGCTTACACCCTTTGGGATCGTTTTCTCAAGCACAATCCGCGCAACCCGGCCTGGCCGGACCGGGACCGCTTCGTCCTCTCTGCAGGCCATGCTTCAATGCTGCTCTACTCATTGCTCTCCTTGACCGGCTACGACCTATCGCTGGACGATCTGAAGAACTTCCGCCAGTGGGGCAGCAAGACCCCTGGTCATCCGGAGTACGGCCATACGCCAGGCACAGAGGTGACCACCGGGCCACTGGGCCAGGGCTTAAGCCATGCAGTGGGCATGGCCATCGCTGAAGCTCACCTCTCAGCGCGATACAATCGCCCCGGCCACACGATTGTCAACCACTTCACTTACGTTCTCGCCAGTGATGGCGATCTCATGGAGGGCGTCGCCTCCGAGGCCTGTTCGCTGGCTGGGCACCTCCGTCTCGGCAGACTGATCGTGCTGTACGACGACAACCGCGTTTCGCTCGCAGGCTCAACCTCTCTTACCTTTACCGAAGATGTGGGCAAGCGGTTTGAGGCTTACGGCTGGCACGTTCAGCGCGTGGAAGATGGGAACGATCTAGACGCAATTGAAGCCGCCCTGAAGGCCGCCCAGACCGAAATCTCCTCTCCTTCAATCATCGCCGTGCGCACCGTCCTCGCATACGGCGCTCCTCACAAGCAAGGCTCCTTCGAGGCGCACGGTTCGCCTCTCGGCTCTGACGAACTTCTGGCAGCCAAGAAGAATCTCGGCTGGCCCCTCGAGCCCGATTTCCTCGTCCCAGACGATGTACTGGACCATTTTCGTCAGGCTGTGCCGCGCGGGCAGAGGTGGGAATCCAACTGGCAGGCGGCCTTCGCCCGTTACGCAGCGGAATATCCCCAGTTGGCCGCAGAATTCAAGCGCCTTCTGGCCGGCGAATTGCCTGGGGACTGGGACGCAGACCTGCCGAAGTTCTCCCCTGAGCCGCTGGGGCCGCCTACCCGCAAGGCATCCGAGGCCGTCCTGCAAGCCCTGGCCGCTAGGGTGCCCGAACTCACTGGCGGATCTGCCGATCTGAATCCATCCTGCTACACTTGGCTGAAAGGCCTTGGGGATTTTCAATCGCCGAGACTCTGGCCGGAAGACAAGCAGGGAGCCGTCGGGGCCGGGTGGGACTACGGCGGGCGCAACATCCACTTCGGCGTCCGCGAACACGCCATGGGCACCATCGCCAGCGGCATGGCCCTGCACGGCGGCCTCATCCCCTACACGGGCACTTTTCTGATCTTCTCCGACTACATGCGCCCACCCGTGCGTCTGGCGGCGATGATGGGCATCCGCGTGATTTACGTCTTCACCCACGACAGCATCGCTTTAGGCGAGGACGGTCCCACCCACCAACCCGTAGAGCAATTGATGAGCTTACGCGCTGTACCCAACTTGACCGTCATCCGCCCGGCCGATGCCAACGAAGCCGTTGAGGCCTGGCGAACGGCCCTGCTCAATACTGACGGCCCCACCGCCCTGATCTTCACCCGGCAGAAACTGCCGGTGCTGGACCGCACCCGCTATGGCTCGGCCGAGGGGTTGCAACGCGGTGGCTACATCCTGTGGCAGTCGGATGAGGCCACACCTGAGGTCATTCTGATCGGCACCGGCTCGGAGGTACACATCGTCCTGCAAGCGGGCGAGAGGCTGGCTGCCGAGGAGATCAGAGTCAGGGTGGTCTCGCTGCCCAGTTGGGAGTTGTTCGATCGACAGCCGGTAGACTACCAGGAAAGCGTGTTGCCCCCGGATGTGGCGCGCCTGGCCGTGGAAGCAGGCATCAAACTGGGCTGGGAGCACTACGTCGGATTGGACGGAGCTGTGGTCGGGATGGCGACGTTTGGTGCCAGCGCTCCGGCTGAGGTGCTCTCCGAGGAGTTTGGCATCACAGCGGACAACGTGATTGCTCAGGCAAAAGCGCTGTTGAAGCCCAGGCAAAGTGGCGCTGGGTGAGAAGCAGACCTTGAATACTAAGCAACCGGGGGTTAAGGGGTCACATCTTTGATCTTTAATCTTGATGTGAAATGCTATATTGATGTCAGCAGAGACGACATGATCTTGTGGCTACGAACGTAGATAGATATTACAGCAATCCAATGTATGGAGTTAACCTGTGGCCCGTCAACTACGCATCGAATACCCTGGAGCGTTCTACCACGTCACTTCCAGAGGATGAAGATTACGATGAGTTTCTAAGCCTGCTTCGGGAAGCACACAAAAGATGGGCAATCCACTTGCATAGGTTGACAGGGTATATTCACTTGAACCCGGTGCGAGCAGCAATAGTGGAGCACCCGGCTGATGAGGCGTGGTCTATACTGGTTGCACGCTGATAGAGATCGGGGAGTATTTTGGTGGCCTTCGCCCTTCTGCTGTGAGTCTGGCCCATAAGAGGATCGAATCGAAGGTTGCCAGGAACAGGCAATTCCGCGAGAAAGTTTCGACTGTTGCCGCCGGACTTTGATCGTTCAGACGAACAGATATCAAACATCAAAGATGTGACCCCAATTTGGGAAGATGCCAACCTCGGTCTTATGCGAAGTAAAATTCAGAACATTGAGCCCAAAGGACTTTCTGTCCAGCTCAAGTTCCCGCAAAAGATTCTCTGAGGTCGGAGTGATTTATTGTCTTGACGGATTCACATTAATTTGATATATTTGTTTGTCTTTTTTGCTAAATTGAAATCACCGTTTTGAAACTAACAGGAGGTACAGAAATGAAAGCTATCAACAAAACTTTGTTAGAGAGTTTGCAGGCTATCGAGCCTGCTGACAATTTAGAATTAAGTCTGGCTAAAGTGCTCAAAGCTCAGGCCGAAGATAAGCTTCGATATCATAAGTCCTTGATTAGCTACTACCAAAAACGTTACGGAATGACTGGCGAGGAGTTCTATCGGACTAAAATTGAGAACAAAAGCCATGGCTGGGAGGAGGAGGAGACATACTTCGACTGGATTACCGCTCAGCAGGAAGCCGAGGAGATGGAAAGGGAGATAGCCAAACTGGAGGATATTCTCTCTCATGGAGACGATTAATCAACTCCTATCCGAAGTAGACAAGGCCCTTTCAAAATACAGTTATTATCGCAAACGAGAGATCTTGAGTCAAGGCAAGAGCTATGTTAAGCTTCGTCTTTACATTGATAAAAATCTTTTCGTGCAGGTCAATCGAAACGAAAAAGCGGGTCTGACCAATCTGGTTCTTATTCAAAACATGCGGAGAATATTTGGTAGAGACGGGTATAAGGGCAGCTGGCATCGACAACCTGCCTCTGATCCTGATTTCCATAACCGAAGCTCAGCCGGGAAAAGAAAGGTGGCTTTTAGAGAATTTTTGGAGGAGGTGGACAGAGTTTTAAAAGATAAGGGGTTGATGTAATTTCTCATGAGCGTCACAGCTTTTGAAAAGAGGTCTACTGCCAATCCTTACCTGTACATATAAGTTGATGGGGTAGTTAGTCTTATGTTGTCCGTTATGAGTGAAGAGGGGAATCTCCAATCAGATTTCGATCCCACGAAAATCCCTTTCCAAAAAATGCTTGACAAAGCTCTTTGAAAATCATATAATTATATCGAGTTCATCAGAGTTATTGTTTCTTGCATAATGAATGGAACAAACCCTTATTCCAAAGATTACAGGACTAACCCTGCTGTTTGGAAAAAAGATCGGAGAAGATGTCTTTGACTTCGAGTATCACTGATAGAGGATCTAACCAATTGGTCAAGCTCTTCCAGATCATCAGGGGCCACATTGGCCAGATCACTGTACTTGCTGTGATTCCAAACCTGCTCCACTGGATTGAGATCAGGCGCATAGGCTGGCAACCATTCAACCCGGATAGCATCAGAATGGGCCTCCAAGTACTTCCAAAGCGTCTTTGCCCTGTGCACATTCCACCGATCCATGATCAGGACCATCTTGCGACGAATACTTCGACGCAACTGTCGCAGGAAGGCAACCACATCCTCAGCACAGATGTTCCTCCGTTGAATGAAGAAGTAGCACCGATGGGGGGCAAGGGTGATGGCACTGATGTCAGAGAGTCGATCGTGACGACTCCATTGGTCCAAGATAGGTGTTTGTCCTCTTGGGGCTCCATGTCCGGCGCACAAGAGGCTGGAGCATAAATCCACTCTCATCAAGAAAGACGATGCTTCGATCCCCCTTTTTGGCGTTTTTTTATATGCGGCCATCTCTGAGACCGCCACTTGCGAATCTCCGCCTCATTTCGTTCCCTGGCCCGCCGTTCTGGTTTCTGAGGACTCCATCCACAGGCATGAAGGATCTTGCAGACATGGGCCGGATGATACCTTACACCGAACCGATGCTCGATGTTCCAAGAGGGCTACCGCCCGTCGTCTCCGGGCTTCCAACGCTTCTGCACTTCCTTTTGGTCTCATGCATCATAATATACTATCGTCCCATTGGAAATGCAAGTATCAATAACAACCACTTTTTTCAATTTTCTGATGCTCTGTTCAATGGAGGAGAGCGTAGG
>JBHIER010000097.1:0-9424 GCA_046760705.1 bacterium | reverse complement strand
TCATTTTCCAGAGCGTCATAGCCTGTAGCGGTGAATTGCTATTGCTGTCCCACTTGAAGCGTCACCTCATCGGCCACATTTGAGACAAATCCCCCAAACTGCCCAACCAGCTCAATACTGGTTGTGTCCTGTGCTCTACCCGTATTAGAGAAAAGAGAAAGAGCGACTAAAATTATTCCCCCAAAAATCTTTTTCGTTGTAATGCTGGTTTGAATACTCTTTTGGTTCCTCATTTTCTATTCTATTCTGCGCTTCTGCACTTTTGTGAAGAGTATCTGAGCACTTGTTTTCAATAAGAAAAGCCCTTACCTTAAGGCAGGATTAGACCTCTCACTCCCTGTTCGCCAAAAAGGAAGCGAGATCTCAGGAAGAATATACAATTTCCTGAGAACTTTGCCAAGTTCTTTTTTTGCTTGCCATCCCCCATTTTTTCCTCCTGTTGCAGTAAGACGCTGGTGGACAGCCGCTCCAGCGGTTTGCTCATCCTTTATAGCAGGTCTTTTATATATTTACAGCGAACTCTAACCCCGAACTGTAACCCTAGAGCCTCCTCCTCAGTTCTACCCTGACTTACACAGCCCGGCACCACAGGACACTCGACAACAATATAGCCATCTTCACAGCGTTGCAAGGTGACTGGAAATTTCATCCGTCCTCCTTTGATTTAGTCTACCTTCTGCTCTGTTTAACAATCAAAACCGCTGTGAGTCTCGGCGAGTTATTGATTTGGATACGCATCGTTTCCTCCTTTCCGCTTTTTAAACCTCTAAAAATGGGCCACAAAACTACACAAAAGGGCACAAAAATTGTTTCCGCCCCTCAATCTTCGTGTGCCTTGGAACAGGTTGTTTCTTACCGGTAGCGGGATTCATATAGAGGTCGTGATTAGCTCCTGGCCTCAAGAAAACGCAACCATCTTTTACAAGTTGACGAATAAATTCTTTTCGCTTCATATATCGATTTCTTTGATTCGATGTTTTTTAATGCCGCGGCTCGCCTTCAGCCTCTTTTCGCACCGTTCTTGCTCCCTCTATGAAAATGTTCAGATTTCTCAGGTGTTCTCATCTTGGAATTCGGAATGCGGACCTTCCAATTCCAGTTTCATGCGCGCTATGGAAAGCGCGGCTACGGTACTAAGCCTCTTCGGCCTTCGGGAGTTTACCCCGATCTTGTATCGGGGCCTTCTCATGCCTTCTGATCCCTTCTCATCCCTTCTTACTTATGTCGGATGTTTCCTGAGGATGGGGCTACTTTCCATTTTTTTCTATCTCCCCGACCATGGGGACGAACAAAACCCCGGTGATGTTTTGGGAGAAGATCTCCCCGTCCTTCTTCTCCAGGAGCACGAGCTTCTGGTAGCTGTATGGGTTTCCGACGGGGATGACCATTCGGCCTCCCTCTTTCAGTTGCTTGATGAGGGGAGGGGGGACGTGATTGGCTGCGGCAGTGACGATGATGCCATCGAAGGGAGCGTGCTCCCCCCAGCCGAAATAGCCATCGGCCGCCTTCACCTCGATATTGGTGTATCCCAGCTCGTGCAAGAGCGTATCCGCTTTCTGGGCCAGTTTCTCCCGGATTTCGACAGTGTAAACCTTGTCAACGATCTCGGCCAAAACAGCAGCCTGATACCCGGACCCAGTGCCCACTTCCAAGACCGTATCCCCTTCGCCGACGTGCAGCCATTGGGTCATCAGGGCGACGATGTACGGCTGCGAAATCGTCTGGCCCTCACCAATAGGCAGGGGATGGTCAGCATACGCCTGGCCCAGATATCGTTTCCCCACAAAGCGGTGGCGAGGGACCTTGGCCATAACCTCTAAAACCTTCTGCTTCGTTATGTCCCGTCCCTTCAAGTCCCTCTCGACCATTATCCGGCGAGCCTGGGCAAAGGATTGCTCATCCTTGGACAGGCTTTGATCGGTCTTATTCGAGAGGGCGAAATGGCGGGCCGAAAGACCGAGGACAACCGCTAGCAGTATGAGAACAACGAAATATCTTCCCATGGCCAACCCCTTTCAAAAAACGAACGTTTAAAGCCGTTGGTATAGAATGATGAATTTTTTTCTGAAAGTCAAGCGAAAAGTGGGCCACAGAGGCACAGAGGCTCAGAGGAGAAATGAGAGATCAAAGAAGAATCGAGGGTGGCCATATCCTGCGAGGCTGTCTCTTGTGGCGATGTGGGGGTGGAGGCCCTTTTTTCCACCATTTTTTGTTGAGGTTCAAAAAAGTTGTTGCCTTGAGGAGATAAAAACACTATAATCGTAGGGTACGGTTGTTCGTTTCCACTTTGACGATGGGAAGCGCACTATGGGTAAGATACATATTGGAGTTTTGGCCTCCGGCCGGGGATCGAACCTTCAGTCGATCATCGATGCCTCAGAGAGGGGTGAACTCGATGCAGAGGTGATGGTGGTCATCTCCAACAACAGCAAAGCCTACGCTTTGGAGCGGGCCAGGAACCATAACATTCCTGCCATCCATCTGAGCCACAAGCAATTCGAGACACCCCAGGAGTTCGACGATGCCCTCTTAAAGACGCTGGGTAAGTTTGAGGTGGAGTTGGTCATCCTGGCCGGATATATGAAGCTCCTCAGCCCCAGGGTGGTCCGGGCGTATCGTCACAGGATTCTCAACATTCACCCGGCCTTGCTGCCTTCCTTCGGCGGAAAAGGGATGTACGGCATCCACGTCCACGAAGCGGTGATCGAGTCCGGGGCCAAGATCTCAGGGGTGACGGTCCATATTGTGGACGAGCAGTACGACCACGGCCCCATCGTTCTCCAAAAACCGGTGGCGGTACGGGACGACGATACGCCAGAGACGCTGGCGGCCCGGATACTACCCGAGGAGCATGCCTCCTATCCGAAGGCGATCCAACTGTTCGCCGAGGGGAGAATCCGGGTGGAGGGGAGACGAGTGTTCACGACGTAGGGGAGAGGGTGGGTGGCCTTTGACTTCGATGAGGGGGACGTCCAACGATTCTGAACCTATCTTTCTGCCTGAGCTCATATTGGAAGAAGCCTTCTCATCGCCGAGGTGCTCTCAGCCGATTCCTCGGGGTTCTGGCTCAAGGCGAAGTTTGCAGCCGAGCTTCGACAGACAATTTGTAGGAAACGTTATGTTGAAACGTGCCATCAATTGGGAACAGGAGATGTGCCGAATGGCTGAGATCAAACGTGCTCTCATCAGTGTGTCCGAAAAGACAGGCGTCGTCGATTTCGCCCGAGACCTTCACCGTCTCGGTGTTGAACTCGTCTCATCGGGTGGAACGGCCGGGATCCTGGAGGAGGCCCACATTCCGGTCCAGTTGGTCTCTGAATACACCGGGTTTCCGGAGATCCTGAGTGGTCGGCTAAAGACGCTTCACCCCAAAATTTACGGCGGAATTTTGGCCAAACGGAATGATGAGGGTCACATGCACCAGCTCGACGAGCAGAACATTCCTCCCATCGATATGGTGGTCGTCAATCTCTACCCCTTTGAGCAGTGGGCTCAGCAGAGAAGTGCGTCCGTGGAGGATGTGATCGAGATGATCGACATCGGAGGGTCGGCCTTGATCCGGGCGGCGGCCAAAAATTGTCCTTGGGTCGCCGTGGTGACCGATCCTGTGAAGTACGGGGAGATTCTGGAGGAGTTGAGCAAAAACGGCGGAACACTCTCAGTAGAAACCTGTCAGCGGCTGGCCGCCGAGGCCTTTCGCTACACAGCTCACTACGACTCATGTATCGCCAACTATTTGGCCGCTCACCGGCAGAGAGATCTCTTTCCCCTCTTTTTTGAATCACGCTTTGAGAAGGTGGGTGACCTGCGGTACGGGGAGAACCCTCATCAAAGGGCTGCATTATACCGAGATGTGAGCGTTGATGAGGCCGCTTTGATCGGGGCGAAGAAATTGGGGGGAAAGGAGCTCTCCTTTAACAACTTTTTGGATATCAACGCCGCGGTGGAACTTATCTGGGAGTTTGACCGGCCGGCAGCGGTGCTGATCAAACATACGAACCCGTGCGGTGCCGCCCTCGGCAGCCGCCTGGCTGAGGCCTACGAGAAGGCCTTTGCCGGAGACCCTCTTTCGGCCTTCGGAAGCATCGTCGGTTTCAACCGGCCTGTGGATGTGGAGACTGCCGAAAAGATGGCTGTGCCCAATACCTTTTTCGAAGCGGTTGTCGCTCCTGACTACGAAGAGGGAGCCCTCACCCTGTTGACCGGGAGACGGTGGTGGGGGAAGACGGTCAGAATTGTCAAATACGATCCGAGGGAGATGAGTCGGAACACCGGCCTGGTCGTCAAACAAGTACTCGGCGGGCTCCTTGTTCAGGAGAAGGATAAGGAGACGTTCATTGAGGGTGATCTCAGGGCCGTCACCGAGCGAGCGCCGACACAGGCCGAGATGCAAGCGCTGCGGTTTGCCTGGACGGTTGTGAAGCACGTCAAGTCCAATGCTGTTCTGCTGGCCCAGGGGGAGATGGTCGTAGGGGTTGGGGCAGGTCAGATGAGCCGGGTTGACTCCAGCATCATTGCTGTGCGAAAAGCCGGGGAGCGAGCCAGGGGCGCAGTGCTGGCATCCGATGCCTTCTTCCCCTTCAGAGATGGGCTCGATGTTGCAGCCCAGGCTGGCGTGACCGCAGCCATCCAACCGGGTGGCTCCAAGGGCGACAACCAAGTCATTGCCGCCGCCAACGAACACGGTATGGCCATGGTGTTCACCGGTATGAGACATTTCAGACATCTGTAAGATAGCACAACCCAGAACGCACGACACAAGAGATTTGTTCGACATTTAACCTTTGATGTGCGGTTTCGCCACATTAGGTACTGCCGGGAAACGAGGAGGACGCAGAATCGATGAAATTCTCTTTCATGCGCTTTTTTTCCAACGACATTGGCATCGATTTGGGAACAGCTAACACCCTCGTCTATGTCAGAGGCCAAGGTATTGTGGTAAACGAACCCTCCATTGTGGCCATCAATCGGGACGATCGCAAGGTGGAGGCAATAGGAAGCGCAGCCAAGGAGATGTTGGGCAGGACTCCCTATGAAATCGAGACCATCAGACCCATGAAGGACGGGGTTATTGCCGATTTTGAGTTTACCGAGGAGATGCTCCGAGAGTTCATCAAGATGGTTCAGAAGAATTGGTACCTGGTCCATCCGCGCATCATCATCAGTGTCCCTTCGGGGATCACTGAGGTTGAGAAACGGGCCGTCAGGGACTCAGCCAGACACGCTGGCGCCCGGGAGGTCTATCTTATTGCCGAGCCCATCGCCGCGGCTATCGGGGCCGCCCTTCCTGTGGAGGAACCGATAGGCAATATGGTTATCGATATCGGCGGCGGAACCTCAGAGATTGCTGTCATCTCTCTCTCCGGTGTGGTCAATGTGACCTCCGTGCGCGTAGCCGGGGACGAAATGGACGAGGCGATCGTTACCTTTCTGAAGAAAAACTACAACCTTCTCGTCGGCGACCGGACGGCCGAACAGATTAAATATCAAATCGGGTCGGCCTACCCTCTGGAGAAAGAGATAGAGATGCAAGTCAAAGGCCGGGATCTGGTGGCCGGAATCCCCAAAACCATTGGCATCAACTCTGCCGAGATCAGAGAGGCCATGGCCGAACCCATCGGGGCCATCGTGGACGCAGTGAAACTCTCCCTGGAGCGAACCCCCCCTGAACTGGCCGCCGATATCCTGGATCGGGGAATCATTATGGCTGGCGGCGGTTCACTCCTGAGACACCTCGATCAACGGTTGCGCGAAGAGACCAGCCTGCCCATCAATATCGTTGAGGACCCCATCACCTGCGTCGTCAGGGGCACAGGAAAGATCCTCGAAGACATGGAGAGATATTCGAAAATGTTGATGAAGAGCGTCAGACCATAGGACAGTTGAGTATTCATTAGAAAAGTTACAAAGAGAGGGCACGAACAGAGATGTTGCGGTTCTTCGCTTTTCTCGGACGTCAGAAAAAGATGGTCATCCTCGGCGCGGCAATTGGCCTGTCGGGCTGGATGTTGTCTCTGAAAGAGAGGGACAAACTGAAACTGGCCACCACCGTTTCGACCTCCATCCTCCAGGTGGGACAGAGAGCGTTCTCCTGGTCGATACGTCTGATGAATCTGCAGCAGGAAAACGAAAGACTTCAACGCCTGTCCACAGAACTCTCTCTGGAGAACAGCCTTCTCAGAGAGGCAAAACTGGAGAATGAGAGGTTGCGCAAACTTCTGGAGTTTGAGGGAAAGAGCCAGTTCCGTCTTCTTCCGGCCGCAGTGATCGGATGGGATGCTGATCGCACAGTCAACTCCGTGCTGATCAATATTGGTCAACGGAAGGGAGTTGAGAAGAATATGCCTGTTATCACTCCCGATGGATTGGTGGGGAAAGTGTACCGAGCGATGCCGGGCACCTCGGTGGTTCAGCTCCTGTTGGACCCAAACTGTCGAGTGAGCGCCATTGTTCAGCGGAGCAGGGTGCTGGGGATCGTAGAATGGGAGAGGGGAACACAATGTTTTCTCAAAAATGTCCAGGCCAGGAGCGACGTGAGAGAGGGTGATGAGGTGGTTACCTCCGGCATGGGTGGCATCTTCCCCAAAGGCCTGAGCCTCGGACGTGTTTCAAAGGCGACGGGAGAAAAATGGGAACTGTTCAAAGAGATCATTGTGGTCCCAGCAGTCGATTTTACACACTTGGAGGAAGTGTTCGTTCTGTTCAATGAGGATCTTGAGAAACCTTCTGCTGGTTATGGCAGCGCTGCTGATCCAATCGACGTTCGCTGAAACGGTTGCCATACACCAGATTAAACCCGATGTGGTTCTTATCGTTCTGGTTTTCATCGGTCTTTCGGACGGTCAGATTATGGGTACGATCTTCGGCTTTTTGGCCGGGTGGCTCCAGGATGTCTACTCCCCGGAACATTTGGGGTTGAATGCACTGTGTAAAGCCGTAACTGGCTTCTTCGTCGGCTACGGCCACGGAGGGGTTATAGAGAAGAATCTGATCACTCGAGGGATCATCCTCTTTGTGGCCACCCTTTTCCATGACGGGCTTTACTTTCTCATCTACTCCTGGGGACACATGCACGATTCTCTGTGGTATCTGTTCCGTTTGGGTCTACCCACGGCCTTCTATACCACGGCGGTTGGCCTCGTGTTCCACCTCCTCCTTTCAACCCGCAGAAGAGGAAAGGTCCATTATGCCAAGAGGTTCGTATCAAGGTAGACGATTCTATGTCGAGGGAAGGGACCGCACGGTTTTGTGGGCTGTGGTCGCTCTCTTCTTCCTTCTGGGCCTCCGGCTCTTTTCCCTCCAGGTGATGGAAGAGGAACATTATCTGCGGCTCTCTGAGGAGAACCGGATACGCATCGTGCCTATTGAACCGCCCAGAGGGTTGATTTACGACCGCAATGGCGTGCTTCTCGTTGACAACTACCCATCCTATACCGTCTCGGTGCTGCCCCACGAGTTGGCCAATATCGATGCGACCCTGAGGCGGCTGAGCGCTGTGATAGGCTTCGACGGTTCAGAGGTGTTGAAGAGAAAGGGCCGCAGAGGGCTCAATTTCGGTCCGATCAAAATAAGGCGTGACGTCTCCTTCGACATTGTCTCCTATATTGAGGAGAACCGGCTGGACCTTCCTGGGGTTCTGTGTCAAGTGGAGCCGAAGAGACACTACATTTACGGTGGGACAGCATCCCATATCTTGGGTTATACTGGGGAGATCTCCGAGGAGGAGCTGCGGAAGTTCCACGGCCGAGGGTATCTCTGCGGCTGGGCCATAGGGAAAGATGGGATTGAGAGATCGTATGAGGAGGATCTGAAGGGGTACAACGGGTTCAAATATCTGGAGGTGAACGCCAGAGGTTGGGAGGTCGGGCTCCTGCCAGGGAAAGATCCCCTCCGGCCAACCCCTGGCAAGAATCTCTATTTAACCATCGATATACGGCTTCAACAGATTGCCGAAGCAGCCTTTCAAGAGGGATGGATCGGATCCTTGGTGGCCCTGAACCCTCAGACAGGGGAGATCTTGGCTCTGGTGAGCAAGCCGGAGTTCGACCCCAACCTGTTCTGTTCAGTTTTGAGCCCGGAGGATTGGGCCAATCTGTACTCAGATCCCCGGCATCCGCTTCTCAACCGGGCCATCGGATCTTCGTATCCTCCTGGTTCGACCCTCAAAGTGCTGACCGCAGTAGCCGGTCTGGAGACAGGCGTCATCGACCAGATCAGCAGATTTAAGCCATGCACAGGCGAGATGAAATTTGGGAACCGTCTCTTCCGCTGCTGGGTCCCGGAGGGTCACGGATCCCTCGATATGCGCGGGGCCATCGCTCACTCCTGCGACATCTTCTTCTATCAATTGGGACGAAGCATCGGTCTGGACAACTGGGCCAAATACGCCAAAGCCTTCGGGTTTGGGAAGGCCACCGGGGTCGATTTGAAGGGGGAGGAGAGCGGACTGGTGCCGAACTCTAAATATTATGACAAAAAGTACGGCAAGAAGATGTGGAGCCCGAACTTGGTGGTCAACCTGGCCGTGGGACAGGGTGAGGTGCTGGTCACACCCCTTCAACTGGCCCTCTTTGCAGGCATCATCGGAACTGAAGGAAGGTGGTGTCGACCCCACGTGGTGAAGGGGATTGAATTGCCAGAGACGGACACCATGATGGAGAAGAATATCGTGGTCGGACGCGGCCCAGAGGTCTCAAAGGAGGTTTTTAAGGCGTTGAAAAGGGCCATGATGGACGTTGTCAACGGCCAAGGGGGGACCGGAAAGGGTGCGGCCATTGATGGGGTGACGGTGGCCGGAAAGACGGGGACGGCTCAGAATCCCCACGGGGAAGACCACGCCTGGTTTATGTGCTTTGCCCCGGCCGATGATCCGGCCATTGCCCTGGCCGTTGTCGTCGAAAACGGCGGCAAAGGTGGCTCTGTGGCCGCACCAATGGCCAAACGAATAGTTCAAGCCTATCTTTTTGGAGAGTACGAGGAGGATTTCGCCCATGGCCAACCGGCTGCGCAGAAATATTGATGGGGTGCTCTTGGTGGCCGTCATCCTGATCGCATCTCTGGGCGTTCTCATCATTTTCAGTGCCACCCATTCGAGCTCCTCTGCTGCCCAACGGTCACTCTATCAGAAACAGACTCTGTGGCTCATCGGAGGGCTGGCGGGACTGGCCATCATGAGTGGTATCCCCCACAGGATCTTCTACGCTCTATCCTACGTTGTGTACATCCTAGCGGTCGTATCCCTGGCAGGACTCTTCTTTGTTCCGGCCTCTGTGTCCGAGGCCCAAAGATGGTACAACCTCGGGCCGCTAAGCCTCCAACCCTCCGAGGCGGCCAAGATTGCCACCGTCTTCGCTGTGGCCAGGTTTCTGTCCACGCGCAAGATCAAAACGGGGAAACTCCAGGATCTCTTTGTGTCCCTCTTCCT
>JBHIER010000096.1:0-9425 GCA_046760705.1 bacterium | reverse complement strand
AGGGTGACCTATTGGTACAGGGAGCATCCTACGGATAGGAAGGTGGAGGTGAGCGTATCGGTATATGAGTTCATAAGACGGATGATACAACACATAATGCCGAAAAGCTTTAAAGTGATAAGGCATTATGGGTTGTATCCCTTTAGGAAAGTGACAAGGATAAGGGAATTGCTTACAAAGTTATTTGAGAAGGGCAAGGGGATAGCCCAGGAGTTTGAGCTTCTTTTGAAAAAGACAGCCCCTGCTCGTTCTTATCGGGAGAGGATGATAAGGAGTTTTGGTAAAGATCCACTGATTTGTGAAGATTGCGGCCAGGAGATGATGTTATATTCTATTTGGCATCCAGGATATGGGATAATATACAGTTTTGAAGATGATTGTGTTCCACTGATAGAGGAAAGAGATTATGAGGAGAAGGAAGAGAAAAAAGGGGAAGCATCTGAGCAACTATGTTTTCCCTTCTAAATTCGAAGAGCAAGAGGACGTGAAAGTGAGTGTTGTTTGTTCTGGATGTGAGAGCAGGATAATCATTGCCCGTCCAGTAGTGATAGATTTCTCCCCAGGAGGAAAGGAACATCATGAAGGCGGAAGAAATGACTTAATTTGTCCTGCATGTCAAGAACTTATAAATATATCCTAAGTGTGATTATCTGTTTTTTAAAGCCTCCTGAGCGATAGCTCAGGATTTTCCTTGACATCCGGAATCTCTTTTGTGTATATATTATTACATCGTAAAAGTTTGCTTTTTTGCAAGCTTTTTTTCATGTACCGCCATTGGAATTCCCGGGAGAAGTACGGGATGAAGGTGACGGTAACGAAGCCCGCCCGCCTGCTGCGAACCCATCCTCAGATCACCCCCCTTTCACATCAACAATAATATATTTAGGCCTTATTGTCAACACATTTTTGAAGCTATGGGGAATTCGGCCGGCGAAGTGGCACGGAGATGCTGTCAACAGACAAGGGTAGACTCTGTCCCCTGAGGATTTGGGTTATACTGCCGCCACGCATTCGACCTCAATTCTGACGTCTTTCGGCAGGCGGGCGGCCTGGACCGCCGAGCGGGCGGGTGGGTCATCGGTAAAGTATTCACCGTAGACCTCGTTCATGGCCGCAAAATCGTTCATCTCTGCCAAAAAAACGGTCACCTTCAGAACTCTTCCGAAGCTGGAACCGCCAGCTTCGACCACAGCCTTCAGGTTTTCAAGAACCCGCCTGGTCTGCTCCCCTATGCCACCGGCCACCACTTCTCCGGTCTCCGGATCGATGGGAATCTGACCGGCGGTAAAGAGCAACTCTCCACAGCTCACCCTCACTGCCTGACTGTATGGGCCAATGGCCACCGGCGCTCCGTCGGTGTGTACAATTTGCTTTGACACGAAATCCTCCTTTCTTCGACTCTATAGTATCGACAATCAAATCTTTCTTCTCTGGTAAGAAATATTTTCAATCAAGCATGTATGTATTTTGGTTAGAAAAGTCATGGGCTATCTTTATCCCAGAAAATGCATCAGCCACAGAGGCCTGTCTGCCACAAACAGGTCTGCTTTTATACGGGAATCCTTGCCCCTGTGTATACAGGGATCTCTAGGAGATTCCTGCATTTGCAGGAATGACAAGACTATGGTGCCTTTAAAAACTGAGCTGGATATGCCGCCATGATAGAAAGAATCTATAATCAACCCTAACAAAAATGCGAGCCCATATGCGATTGCAACGCAAGGAAAGAAAGCAAAAAATTTAGCCAGAATAACATCTTTTCTTTTAACGGGTCGGATGAGGAACAGATGGTACACATGTTTGCTTTTTTCATGAATAATGTAGACTGCGAGCATAATAGAGGCCAAGATGCCGCCAATATTGGATATCACACTTGAAACGACAAAACTGAATGAGATCTCCTTCCCAAAATCCGGCGGTGCTAAGAAATGCAAAAATAGGGTGGATATAGGTAATCCGATCCATAGAAGGATCATCACATTTGATTTGTAGAAAACCTTCAGTTCGTCTCTAAACAGTAATGTCAAACTCATGAGTTTCTATCTCTTTCTATATACCTGAGATATACTTCGTCGAGATCAGGAGCGATCGGTTTGAAACTGCGAATGCGACAGTTGACGTCCGTCTGCAGTCTTATAACATTACTGCCCTGAGTTGGAGGATAGTAAGATTTCAATGTCATGAGTTATGAAAAAATGAGATTTCAAATCATCCAATGTACCTATCTTTAATATGCGGCCTTTGTTTATTTATTCCTGCACATCGCTCAATATATGCGACGAAAAGAAAACGGTCGTACCTTTTGCAGAATCTTCTTATGTCTTACCTCGCTTAAATCCAAAAGATCAAGTGCATCTTTAATACGCTGTTCAAGCTCGTTGCTTTTCAGACCTGAAAGTTTTCCGAATGTTGTCAGGGCATGATCAACGGTTCGCCATTCCTGAAAAGCAATCTCCTAAGGTTCTCTGGACATTGGCCATATTCTCCGGCATACTATTATCCCCAATATAGTAAGGCCTTGAAATTTTTTTATGAGACCAACCATGATTTTGATTGTGGTTGTCTTACCCGCTCCGTTGGGACCAATATATCCAAAGATCTCCCCTTCGCCTATTTCGAAGGAGACATTATCCAGAGCGAATAAATCCTTATACCTTTTTGATACGCGTTGAAAAACTATGAATTTGCCTCTTTTATCAGAACTCATTTTTGTTTCTTCTCACCTTTCGTGGAGTGGGTCGAACAGACCTAAGGGGCTGGCCTCTCCAGGGCTTCCAGGATCTTCGGCACCCGGATACCGGTCTTATAAAAGATCACCTGGCCCTGAAAATCTCCTCTGGAGCATTTGAGCGTCTCGTTGACGGCGATGATCAGATTCTGATGGTGCGCCTTTTTCAATTTTTCCAGTTTCTTCTCCAGATATTCCGGCGTCCAGAAGCCGACGATCTCCATGGCTCGGGTGCGCCCATCGGGATGGGTGATTTTGAAATCTGGGATCAGCACCGTCTCTCTCAGGTCGATGATCTCGGCCTCTCTTTCGATCCGCCAATCTGTCTTGGCTGCCTGGAAGGCTGTGAAAAATTTCTCCTCAATGGTGCTATCGAAGGGATGCTCCTCCCTGTAATAAGTATGCAGGCCGCAGGTGTGGTCCAGGGAGAAGCTTCTCGGCCCCTTTTCGGTATCGATGAGGGCCGACATCCGCCACCCCTTGGCCAGGAGCAGGCCTGGGAGGAAGCGGGCCATGTGCACACCGTACTTCTGGGTGTGTCGCAGCACAGAGGCCGGGCCGTCGAGGATGATCTCGTACCCGCCGGTGGCAACCGGGTGAATCTCGTGGATGAGCTGGGCCAGTTTGATGTATTTGAAGACCGGTTTAAAATCTTTCCGGACCCAAATCCTCATGCGCACGGCCCGATAGAGAATCCCCTGGGCCAGAGCCAGGTTATAACGCCTGAGCAACTCCTGGGGGCCCATCTGCTTTTTGAGGCCGACCAGAATCTGGTTCTCAGCCAGGTCGCCGTACAGCAGCTCATCAAGCTTCTCTTGGGATTCACTCAGCTCTTCGGCCACCCCGTTGAGAACATCTCCTCTTGTCGTCTGATGCAACAGGTCCGGCTCTAAGACAATGGGATAGGCCGCCTGGGCCCTTTCAAACACCCTTTGCCGCAAGTTGGAACAGTCGCCACCCCAGGGCGGTGCAAAGGCGCAACGGTCCAGAAGCAGCTTGGCCAGGCCGCGGTATATCTTAAAGTCGGTGGAGTCGGATTCGAACCGCTCCAGCGCCTCGGAGAGCTCCCTTCGTGGCTTTCCCACGTGTTCAGCGAAGATATCGATGAGCTCCCGGCAGATCGTGAGATAGTGGGGGCTCTCCCTTCGGGAGACGAAGAGGGGGAAGATGCGGCCGTTATCGATATAGTATCTGACCAGATCGCCGGTAAGCATCGCTGGCTCTCCTCCGATAGGAGACACCTGTTTCCTTGGTTCCCTTGGTGACCACTTCGTACAGCAGGGCCTTTTTGCCGCTCCTTTTTCTGAGGATCCGCCCCAATCGCTGCAGGTGCTCGCGCGGACTGGCCGATCCGCTCAGGATGATGGCCACGTTCGCCTCAGGGATGTCCACACCTTCGTTCAGCACCTTGGAGGTGACGATGAGACGATAAATCCCTTTTCGAAAGCGGTCCAGGATCTGCCTCCGCTCCACCGTTTTCGTCTGATGGGTGATGGCCGGGATGAGAAAATCACTGGAGATGCGGTAGACCAGGTCGTTATTTTCGGTGAAGATGATGACCCGCTGCGAATGGTGCTGCTTGATGAGCGACTCCAGGACCTCCATTTTCCGCCTCGCTCCTGAGGAGATCTTCAGCGCTTCCCGCCGGGCCAGAAGGGCCTTCCTGGCCTCCGGGTCGTAGGCGCTCTCTCTGATGAAGTTCTCCCAGGGGCGCGATTTCGATCCGAAATATGCGACCCCCCGCTCCCTGGCGTAGGAGGAGTATACCTGATGATGTCGATCGTAGCGCGTTCGTTCCTCAGGGTTGAGAGGGACACTGATGCGGACGATCTCGTAGTCGGAGAGGTGTTCGCCCTTGAAATCCTTGATCGATCTCTTGTAGACGACCGGCCCAATGAGGCTGCGGAGCTTCAGGTGCAGACCATCCAAGCGGCGATAGGTGGCTGTCAGTCCCAGGCGATACGGGGCGATGCTCATCTGGGGGATGTGGGAGCTCTTCGGTGCCGGCAGGTGGTGGACCTCGTCGAAGACCAGCAGGCCAAACCGATCGCCGTACTGGTCAATGTAAAGGTAAGCGCTGTCGTAAGTGGTGACAGTGATCTCCTTCACCTCGTGATAGCCGCCGCCGAGGATGCCGATCTCCCGCCCGAAGGTGCCGGAGATGAGGTCGTACCACTGGTTCATGAGATCGATGGTCGGGGAGACGACCAGGGTGTTCAGCCCCACCGCCTCGATGGCTTTCAGGGCCACGATACTCTTCCCGGTGCCGGTGGGCAGGACCACACTTCCGCAACGCCGACCGCGCTCCCAAGCCTGCAAGGCTTCCCGCTGGTAGGGGCGGGGATCGAAGTCCGATCTGGCCTTCAGGTCCAGAGCCTGATAGTTGCGGGCACCGTCCTGAACATCGTGGCCAGCCCTCTGGAGCCAGCGGAGCGTGCTGGCGTAAGCCATGGCGAAAGCGCGCCACCGCTCGTGCCGCCTGTCCCAGGTGAAGGAAGGGGGCGGCTTTGACTCCCCCCAGTTCTCCAACACCAGGGTCCCTCTTTCAAACCTCAGCTTGACTTCCATCCTGGCTTCTCTTCCAAGCACGATTTGTAGCCAGTAGGCCGGGTTGCGAAGCCACCCTACACCCCGCAAACTCCCCCCCGGCTCTCACCAGCTCCTCCCTACGGACATAAGGATTGGAGTTGCCGTGCCTTAACCATCACCAGTAAGATAGGGAAAATTCCATCGACTGCCAACCCATAAATGAGAGTTCAATCATTGGAGCAAATGCGGGATCTCTTTGGAAAAGCGGGAATGGCATGAATATTGCCGAACAGAGAAGGAGTTTTTTCGACAGTTTCCTGCCATTTAAGGCCTCGATAGGGGTTCCGATCCACCGGAGGCCCACATCCTTTTCCGGGAGATGAGAGTCGAGCTCTCTTACACTGCTTGAAAAATGTGTTGACAAAGCGGTTTAGAAATGTTATTATAGGAGTGCATTATCCGCTGTAATGGAAGACCAAATTGAGGCAAAAGGAGGCCGATCATGCGTAAAGGTCCTTTCGTTTTGGCGTTGTTGCCACTCTTTCTCTTTGCTCAGGAAGAAAAAGATGTGTGGGAACCGCTCAAACTCTTCATTGGCTCGTGGGAGGGCACAGGAAAAGGATGTCCTGGTGTCTGCTCGGTTGAACGAGAATATCAATTTATTCTCAAATCAAAGGAAAATTTCTTCAAGTGAAAAACAAGTCTGTTTACGAACCCCAGGCGGAAAGCCCAAAAGGAGAACAGACGCAAGGGGATCACAGTTAAGCTTCTAAAGGCCGCTGCAGAATATGCTCAGCAACGAGGCGCAAGGATTGTCGAAGGGTATCCGGTGGAGCCGAAGAAAACCACCATGCCCGACCCTTTTGCCTATCATGGTTTGGCATCGGCATTCCGCAAGGCTGGGTTTGTAGAAATGGCCCGGCGATCTGAGACCCGGCCCATCATGAGGTGCTTTATCAGCCGTTGAGAGGAGCCTTCGAAAGCATTCACCAGACCGGCTGTCTCTCAGGTGGAGAAGAATTATGACCAAGGAGGAGAAAGGTTCAAATATGTTGATTCCAACGATCGTAATGGGGATGCTTGCAATTGTTCTGGTTTATATAGGATATTGCAAAGGAGAAGCACAGCATGTAATCGGTCTGAAGTCAACGCTGAAAATGCTGGTTGAAATCCTGCCATTGTTGTTTTTCGCATTTGTGGTGGCCGGTATGGTTCAGGCTCTTCTTCCTCGAGAGCTTCTGTCAGGGTGGGTGGGTGTGGAATCTGGCATACGAGGGATACTCACCGGGACAGTGGCTGGCGGCTTGGCTCCAGGAGGTCCGTACGTCAGCTTGCCCATTGCGGCTGGACTTTTGCGTTCCGGCGCCAGTGTGGGAACCATGGTTGCCTTCCTGACGGGATGGTCATTGTGGGCGGTTGGCCGATTGCCGATGGAAGTAGGAATACTGGGCTGGAAATTTACGCTCATTCGCATCGCAAGTACATTCTTCTTCCCACCCATTGCCGGATTGATAGCCCAGTCGCTCTTTGCAGGGATCAAAGGATGATGGGAAACTGAGATTCCCTGGCAGTATTTAGGGAGACGTAATCATGAGTGAGAGCACAATCGAAAAATTCAAAGAGGAACGAAATAGACTGAACGGAATCGTAATGAGATACGCAGGGACCCAGATCAAGAGATTCTACAGCCTCGACTCCCAAGTCTACCGGGACGGCGCTCTTCCCGCGAAAACGAAGGAGTTGTTAGGCCTCGTCGCTTCCCTTGTGCTGAGATGTGATGATTGTATCAAATATCACATTGTTCAGTGTCATGAGTCGGGTGTGAAAGATGACGAACTCGAAGAGGCGCTCAGGATAGGCCTCGTTGTCGGTGGTTCAATCACAATCCCGCATCTCAGGCGAGCGTTCGAGGTGTGGGAGGAATTGACGAAAACGGGGAATCTCAAGGGAAATGAAAAACATGACAGATAAGAAACAGGAGTTCGATACCCCTCTCGGTAAAGTGAGGGAAATTATCGAGGGTACCTCCGGAAGAGATGAGAAACTCATGGCCATTTGCAAGCTTCTTAGGGATAACGTTTCCTACTACGACTGGGTTGGGTTCTACCTGGTGAACCGGGTGAAGAAAAGAGAGCTTATCCTCGGGCCTTATGTCGGAGAACCCACCGAACACGTGAGAATACCGTTCGGGAGAGGCATATGCGGTCAGACAGCGGAGAGGAAGGAGACATTCGTTGTCCAGGATGTGTCAGAGGAGACGAACTATCTTTCGTGCAGCTCAAAGGTTCGATCTGAAATCGTGGTCCCGATATTCAAGAGGGGTGAGATTGTCGGAGAACTTGACATCGACTCCCACTCCATCTCACCTTTTACCGAGAAAGACAAGGACTTGCTGGAAAAGGTGTGCGAGATGATCTCCAAGGTCCTTTGATTGAATGCATCAAAAAGGGGAAATTTATAAATTTGTGGAATTTCTGGGGAGAACGTCAAGAATGATTTAATCGTATAGGACCCGCTCGGATGGGAGTTGCACCTGTCTGCGTGCCTGCCTGTGCCGGGCACGGCAGAGGGGCGGACACGCACAGGCAGGCTCCCACCCGTATTCGTTTTACCATACCGGTTTGGGGGCAGGAGTACACCTCCTGCCCCAGCATTATTGCTCGATACAGGTGGGATCAAATCAACGCACAACAATATTATCAAGAGGGATAAGGCAACCGCGTTCCCCATGTCAAGCAGATTTTGTTCTTTTTTGGCATTTGGGACGGGCAGTTACTCCTCCCCTCTTTGCATCTCCTCTCTCAACTGAGCCTTGTACAATTCTCGAATCCGTAGAAAGGGTCGAGTGTACCGGCCGGTCTTAAAATCTGGGAAGCTCCAAGGATAAGGGCGAAAGGTACCCTTTTCGTAGTAGAGGATCAGGTCGGCCCAGATGCCGTGATCGAGGTAGACCTTGGGTCCGTTGTACTTGGCCGAGGCGAGGACGGCTTTGCAGGTGTCCATGTACCCCGGGTCGAGGTTGACCTTCCGTTTTCCAGCGAAGGTGAGCCGGTCTTCAATCTCGTTCGTTTGGAGCTTGATCTGGGCAATGTCGTTGGGCCGGATGAGAGGCTCATGGCAGAGGAAGATGCGGTAGATGGGTCGTCCCATCTCCGGCACGTAATAGTCGGTTTGGGTGAACTCGAAGGGTTGGCTCTCGTAATCTATCCTGCCGTACGTCTCCTGCAGGAGATCCTTGGCTCTTCTTAGCAGTTGTTCATCGCTGTAAAGAACTCCGATGAACAGCTTGACGGGGTCCGGTTGAGTGGGTTTCATGAATCAAATCCAAAAATTAAATGTCAAAATCCGAAATTTCAATTCTCGTTCCAAAACTGGAGTTTAGGAACGATAAAAAGGGTCATTCATCTGAATTGTGGATTTTGGATTTGGGATTTTGAGTTTTGTATTTATTGGGTTGAAACAACCCCAATTCTCTCTCCCTTGCCAGATTCTCCTTCAGGGCAGCCTGGGCCTGCTCAATGAGCCGTTTATCGATGCCGAAGATCTGGCTGATTGCGGCGTGGTAGTTTCGCTTGATGTTGACGTTCCGCTTGCCTCGAAAGGTCGTCTCCCGCATGAAGGTCTTATGGACGTAGATGAGCCCATCTTTGGAGACTTTGGTCAACAGGATGCCGTGAAGGGTGGGCCTCCAGAAGGAGTCGTGCCAGTGGTGCAGAAACTCCTCCACTGGGGTCGGCCTGTCTCGAAAGCGGTACCGCCACTTCGTCTCTTTTTCGTCAAACGTAAACAGGTTATAATATCGGGACCTGGGATCGTAGCTCAGTTCGACACCGGCATACTCCGTACGGTACAGCCTGGGCCTCTCGGGGTTGATCTCCATCGCCCGGTGGAGCAGATATCCCGGGTCGACGAGGTACTTGCTGCCATCCAGCGTCACCACCAGACAGCAGTGGATGTCGCCTCCGGCCCTCATCTCGGCCATCACCAGGTAGCAGTGAAACCCGTTCAAGGTGAGGATGGTTTGCAGAAAGAAGGTCAGCGAAAAGCAGGTCCCCCCAGGCGGAAGGAGATGTGCTCATCGATGATCTCCCCAGGCAGGCGAATCTTCGTCTCCGCCTCCCAGAGGCTGTTCAGCTTTATGATCTTGCTGATATTCTCATAGGGAATG
>JBHIER010000095.1:0-9429 GCA_046760705.1 bacterium | reverse complement strand
AAGGTGCCAAAATTGGCGCTATATTTAAGTCAGGTCTAAACACGGGTGAGATTGCAAAGATTTATACCGACAGCACAGACGTTCAAGAAGACCTTATAACTAGCCGCATAATGTGGTTGGAAGGGTTAGAAGCAGGAATCAATAAAGGCAGAGACATTGATTCATACGATCGCCGGATTTATATCCATGGAACACCAGAAGAGGGTTTGATTGGGGTGCCAGTATCGCACGGTTGCATAAGAATGAGGAATAAAGATGTGATTGAATTGTTTGATTTGGTCTCGAAAGGTACATTAGTCGAAATTCAAAAATGACCGTTGGAGGTGATTCGTCAATGAAAGAGGTTGAGAATCTCATAACCCGCAGGGATTTTATTCGAGGCACAGCCTGCGCCAGCCTGGCCTGGGCCATGGGTTTAAGGGTCGGAGAGCAAAAGAAGGTCAAGCCTGTCAAGAAGACGAGGGTGGTTCTGGTCCGGGATGCAGATGTGATGGATAAGAAAGGGCGCATCGATGCAGAAGCGATTCAGCAGATGCTGGACGATGGCGTCACTGCCCTGTTCGACAAAAAAGACCCTGTCCAAGTTTGGAAAAACCTGGTGAAACCCAGCGATGTGGTGGGCATCAAGAGCAATGTCTGGAGCCCCCTTCCCACCCCCAAGGAGGTGGAGCAAGCACTGAAACAACGGGTCATGGATGCAGGTGTGCCCGAGAAGAGAATCGGCATTAGCGATCGTGGTGTCTTGAGGAGTCGCACGTTTCGTAATTGCACTGCCCTCATCAACGCCCGCCCCCTGAGAACCCACCACTGGTCAGGGGTAGGCGGATGCATCAAAAACTACATCATGTTTGTGCCGAAACCTTCTGACTATCACGGCAACTCCTGTGCGAACTTAGCCGCGATCTGGAATTTGCCCATAGTCAAGGGTAAGACAAGATTGAATGTGCTGGTGCTGCTGCGGCCGCTCTTTCACGGCATCGGGCCCCACCATTTCGACCGAACGTACACCTGGACTTACAATGGTCTGTTGGTGGGAACAGACCCGGTGGCCCTGGATGCGGTCGGCCTGCACCTCTTTCGGGCCAAGCGGCTGGCCTACTTCGGCGAGGAGCGTCCGATGAAACCGCGGCCCCATCACATCGTGCTTGCCGACACCAGACACCACCTGGGCACAAGCGACCTGGGAAAGATTGAATTGGTGAAGTTGGGGTGGAAGGAAGGGGTTCTGATATGAGACAGGTTCAATTGAAAACAGCTACTCTTTTGGAGATGGAGCGATGAGAAGAGATTTGATTCTGGCTGCGCTATTGGTCCTCTCGGCAATCTTTGGCATGTCGTGGACTGGAGCCCAGGAGCTGTCCCGGATCCCGTCTTATTATTCGCAGGTAGACTTTCTCCTGTCGACACCTGGGGCAGCGGGGACTGCGCTCGGGGGCTACGTGAACCCGGCGGTGTACGGGGTGCTGCCCGGACCCGAACTGCAATTCTTTTGGTCTGATGAGGGGGCCCAGTGGAGCTCTCTCAAGAGATGGGGTCTCTTCACAGGGGTTCCACACCTGGGGTTCGGACTCATCCACCGCAAGGACCGGGAGGCGAGTATCACCGATTACCGGATCGCTCTGGCCGGAGGAGGCAGGGCGATGGGCTTCGGTTTGGCCTACGGCTGGTCCAGAGGGGACCTGGACGTGTACCCGCGGGACAATATTCTTCTGGCCGGGCTCATCCAGCGGCCGTGCCGGTTTGCATCTCTGGGGCTTACGGCCGCCATGGCCACAGGCAACTCCGACCGGAAGGCAGTGGTCGACCTGGCGGTCCGGCCCCTGGGCAACCCCACGGTGACCCTCTTCGGGGACGCTGAAATGAACAAGAAGGACAGGTTGGAAGACGCCGGCTGGGGGGTGGGGGCTGCAGTGGAATTTTTGCCCGGAGCCCGAGTTGTGGGGAAATACTTAGACACTAAGGAATTCACCGTCGGGTTGAATTTCAGTTTTGGCAGCTTAAGATTGTCCTCAGCCCCCCATTATGACGAGCACCAGAACTTGGGCTACACCACCTCCGGTGTGAGGGTGGGATATCCTACCCTCAACCTCTTTGACCGATACCTGAAGAAGGATAAACACTATCTTTCGCTGGAATTGAAAGGCCGGGTCGCCTACCGAAAATTTCGGTTCTTTGACCGGGAGACTCACACCTTGAGCGGCATCCTCTTCGCTCTGGAGGAGGCCATCGATGATCCCCGAATTGCTGGGGTGGCCTTAAATCTTTCCGGGATGAGGACTTCTCGGGTGTTGGCCTGGGAGATTCGGGAGAAACTTAAGGAGCTGAGGGAAGCTGGTAAGGGTGTTGTGGTCTTCATCGATGAGGGTGGAATGACCGAATACCATTTGGCCAGTGTAGCCGACCGGATTGTCATGGACCCCGAAGGACTCCTCTTTCTTCCAGGATACGTGGCCGGGCACACCTATTTTCGGGGTACACTTGACAAACTGGGTTTAGGTGTTGACGAATGGCGATTCTTCAAATACAAGTCCGCCTTTGAGACCTTATCCAGGGAGGGCATGTCCGATCCGGAACGGGAGCAACTCCAGGCCTTGTTGAACGATTTCTACACCGTGGTGCGAGACGACGTCTGTGCCTCGCGGAACGTCTCCCCGAATCGGTTCGACTCCTGGATCAACGAAAAGGTGGTCTTCCCGGCAGATAGCGCCTTAGCCGAAGGGTTGGTGGACACCCTGGGACGGTGGGAGGAGGTGAAGGAGGTCATCAAATCCCTTGAGGGAGAGGGCAAGGCCATGGTTGGCTCCAAGAATCTGGCGGCCCGGGAGTTTCCCTCCCAGATTTGGGGGCCTAAACCTCAGATCGCCATCGTCTACGGCCTCGGCGTCTGCGCCATGGACGAAGGGATCAAGGCGCGCCAATTGGAGAAGATTTTCCAGCGCTTGGAGAAAGACAGTGGGGTCAAGGGTGTGGTCTTCCGTGTTGATTCTCCCGGTGGGGAGGCTCTGGCCTCAGATGTGGTGGCCGAAGCTCTGCTGAGGTGTGCTGAGGAAAAGCCGGTGATCGTCAGCCAGGGGAACGTAGCCGGCTCCGGAGGATATTGGATCTCCATGTACGGGGACACCATCGTAGCGGCCCCGGGCACGGTGACAGGCTCCATCGGCGTCATCGGTGGGTGGATCTGGAACAAGGGGTTCGGGTCGAAACTGGGACTGACTTCTGATCACGTGAAGGTAGGCGACCACGCCGATCTGGGCTTCGGGATCCGGTTGCCTTTTCTCGGAATACAGGTGCCGGACCGCAACCTAAGCCCTGAGGAACGGCCCAAGGTGGAACAGTTGATCCGATCCCTTTACAAGACTTTCGTGGCCAAAGTGGCCCAGGGCCGGGCGATGACCGAGGCCGAGGTGGACTCCGTCGGACAGGGCAGAATCTGGAGCGGCATCGACGGAAAAGAGAAGGGGTTGGTGGACGTGATCGGAGGACTGGAGAGGGCCATTGAGATAGCCAGGCAGGCCGCGGACATTCCTCCGGAAAAGGAGGTCGAAATCGTGGAGATGCCCCAGAAGGGGCTGTTCAAGTTGGACTTTCTTCGGCCTAAAACACCGGGATTCAGTGCGCAGCAGGATCGCGACTGGCTCTACCTGAAGCTCATCGCCGACCATCCGGGTCAACCCATTCCGGTGGTCCCCCCGGATCTCTATCCCGAGTAGAACGGGTTTCAGAACCAGCCTTTCTCTAACTTCGACTTTCCCTACGTGTCTCAGCGGCTGATGAAGAGATCAGGCTGAAACTTCCAATCCCAACCGAAGGTATTCTGGAAGCAAAATGGGCTTGACTTTCTGCTCTCGTTGTGTAGTTTAGTGTTCTGTTTTTTTCTCCGGATTGTGACTGGTGATTCAGAAAGCGAAGGAACAGGAAGAAAAGATGGCGAAAAAATTTTCAGAGCTCGATTATTCTGTTCTGACGACCCTTCATAGACTCGGAGAGAAGATATCCATCGATGAGTTGGCCAACCGGATCGGTGTCGATCAGGCCAAGGTGTCGGCCGCCTGCCTCTGGTTCGTCAACCAGGGCTGGATGGAATTGACCGAGCAACAGACGACGATCGTCCGGATCGGAGATGAGGGGAAGCGATTGGGTGCCGATGGTTTTCCCGAGCGAAGGGCCCTCAAGGCAATCGAAAAGAGAGGTGGGCAAATTCCTTTCAGTCAAATCGCCTCTACCCTGTCCTTGGACAAAGTTGGGGCTGGTGAAATAATCAAATGGCTGCTGGCCAAGAGATGGTGCCAGAAGAGGGACGGAGATCTGGCCCTGACCGAGGAGGGCCAAAAGGCACTGACAGAAGAGGGTGAGGACGAGAAGTTGATCGACTTCCTCGCCAGCCACGAACAGAGCGATCTGGAATCTTTGAGGGCTGAGGGCATCGCTGCGGACCAGGCCCTCAATCTACTCAAGAACAGGGCCCGGGCGGTGAAAGTCAAAGTGAAAGCGGTCCGGATGGTGAAGCTGACCGGCCGGGGAGCGGCCGCTGTGGCCGAGGGCATTGAGAAGGAGAAGCCGGAGGTCACCGAGCTGACCCAGACGATGCTCACCACGGGCAAATGGCGGGAGGTCTCCTTCAAGAGCTACGATGTCAACCTGCCCAGTACTCCCTTCTATCCGGGCAAGGTTCACCCGCTGCAGCGCATCATCGATGAGGTGCGCCGATGTTACTTAGAGATGGGTTTCACTGAGATCGTCTCACCCCACGTGGAGAGTTCCTTCTGGGACTTCGATGCCCTCTTTCAACCTCAGGATCATCCGGCTCGGGAGATGCAGGATACCTTTTATGTGAGCCGTCCGCGCGAGTCGGATCTGCCCCCAAGAGCGATGGTCGAAGCGGTCAAGGCCACTCACGAGAGCGGCGGCGACACCGGCTCCTTAGGTTGGAGATACAGATGGGAGGAGGCCAAGGCCCGGCGCAACGTCCTTCGGACCCACGTCACGGCTGCTTCAATACGGCATGTGGCCCGCCACCCGCAGCCACCGCAGAAGGTTTTCCATGTGGGCCGGGTCTACCGTCGGGAAAAGATCACCTTCAAACACGGGGCCGAATTTTATCAGATCGACGGTATCATCATCGACGAGCGGGCCACCTTCGCCGCGCTCCTGGGCACCCTGACGGAGTTTTATCGCAAGATGGGATTCAGAGAGATCAAATTCAGACCGGCCTTCTTCCCCTACACCGAGCCCAGCGTCGAGGTCTTCGTCCGCATGGAGCACCGGGCCGATTGGATCGAATTGGGTGGGGCCGGTGTCTTTCGGCCGGAGGTAACAATGCCCTTCGGCTGCCCGTGCCCGGTCCTGGCCTGGGGCCTGGGCATCGACCGGCTGGCCATGATGCGCATCGGTATCGACGACATCCGGAAGCTCTACCTGTCGGACCTGGAATGGCTCAAGGGGGTGCAACTGTGCCGGTAATCGGAATTGCTGTGGACCGATTGAACGCTCTGTTAGGGCAGCCCGTGGAGCGGGAGGCCCTGCTGGCCTACCTCGAACAACTGGGCTGCGACGTTGAGGGCTACGCCACTGTCAGCCGATTCCGATGCCAACGGTGCGGGGGGTTCACCGAGGTCACCCAACGGGAGGAGTTTCCCAGGGCCTGCGATGGGTGCGGGGCCGATTTCACCAAGCGGGACGGAACGGCCCAGAACATCGGTCAGACCGAAGTGGTGCGCATGGAGCTGCTCCCGGTCCGGCCGGATATGTTCGACGTCGGCGGGCTGGCCAGAACAGTGCGGGGATATCTGGGTCTTGAAATGGGATTGCCCACTTACGAGCTCTCGCCGTCCGGATACACCGTCACCGTCGATCCCCAGCTCCGCCGGAAGGAGTCCTATCGGCCCTACATCGTCTGCGCCGTGGTGCGCCGGCTGCCTCTGGACGAAGAGCTCGTCAAAATTATCATGAAGATGCAGGAGAACCTCCACTGGGCCCTGGGCCGGGACCGGAAGAAAGCCTCCATCGGAGTCTACGATCTCGACACAGTCGAACCCGACTTCCAGTACAAAGCTTTGGCCAACGACGAGATCCGGTTCATCCCCTTAGGCGGATTGCCACACAATCCACCCCCTTACGAAGCCTCACCCCTCGAGATTCTGCAGGGACACCCAAAGGGGATGGCTTATCAGGAGCTGCTGGCCGATTTCAACCGGTACCCAATTCTTATGGATTCGAAGGGGACCGTTCTCTCTATGCCTCCCATCATCAACAGCGAAGGGACGCGGGTTTCGGAGAGGACGAAGGACCTCTTCATCGATGTGACCGGGCCCGAGGCAAGAGATGTCCACCGGATCCTCAATGTCCTCGTCTCCTCTCTGGCCGAGCTCGGGGGGAAGACCGAGACCGTGGCCATTGTGCATCCCGACGGCCAGACCATCACTCCTGATTTGAGCCCTCAGACTATGGATCTGAACCCGGAGGAGTGCGCCAGGACCATCGGTATCGACATTACCACCGATGAGGTGGCCCAATTGCTCCGCAAGATGCGCCACAACGTGGCTCGGGAAGGGAACTGTTTGCGGGTGCAGGTTCCAGCCTATCGGACGGACATTATGCACCCCATTGATCTTATCGAGGATGTGGCCGTCGCCTTCGGGTATCACAACATTCCCAAATCTCTGGTGGTCACCTTGACTGTGGGCGAAGGCAGAGAGGTTGAGCGCTTCTCCTCGGTCGTCCGCCAGACGATGGTCGGTCTGGGATTTTTGGAGGTGGTCACCTTCATGCTCACCAACCCCCAGGACCACTATGTGAAACTGAGGATGGAGGAGGGCTCCGATCACGTCGAGATCGAAAATCCGGCCACAGGTGAGCAGACTATGGTCAGGACCCATCTCATCTCCGGGCTTCTGGAAATTTTTGGCCTCAACCGTTCGCAGCCCACGCCGCAACGGATCTTCGAACTGGGTGAGGTCTGCCTCCTCGATCCTGAGGCTGAGACAGGAGCCAGAGATGTGAGAAAGATCGCCGCGGCCATCATGGACCCCAAAACTGGGTTTGCTCAGATCAAATCTGTGCTCGAGGGTTTGGCCAGAGAGATCGACCTGAAGCTGAGCCTGAAACCGGAGGATCATCCCCTCTTCATTTCAGGGCGATGCGCCCTGTTGATGGCTGATGGGCAACAGATTGGACTGCTGGGCGAAGTTCACCCAGAAATTCTGGAAAACTTCGACCTTGTTCAGCCAGTGTCGATCTTCGAACTCACATTTCTGTAACCTGGATGATTCGCCACAGAGGCACTGAGACACATAGATAGATATAAAGATATTAACTGCCATTGCGGAATTGTTCCGCAATCTCCTTGCCTGTTACTCCCCAAGCAGGGGATTTCTTTCCTACATCCCAGATCAAGTTGAGGATAAGCTCGATGCGGAACAGAGATGAGAAGGGGAAAGGAGATCCCCGCCAAGTTTGTCTCCTGCGAAGGTGAATTTTGTCAAGAACAAAGTGAGGACTGTGTGAGCCCGATCTATCTCGTTCCCGTTGGCCATATCGATGAAGAGGTGTTAAGACAGGTAGCAATCCTTCTGGAAGGGAAGTTTCCATATCCCTGCACGGTCGGCCGCAGGATGGAACTTCCGCCAGAGGCTTTCAATGTTGAGCGGAGCCAATTTCTGGCCACAACCATTCTGGAAGAGATGAAATCACTTTTTTCTCCAGACCCCTTGAAAACGTTGGGCGTAACCGATGTTGATCTCTATGTTCCAGACCTCAACTTCGTCTTCGGATTGGCTGACGTTTCAGGTCCGGTGGCCGTCATCTCCGTGTGCCGGTTGAGGCAGGAGTTTTACGGATTGGAATGCGATGAGGATCTTTTTCGGAGCCGAATGGCCAAGGAGGCGACCCACGAGCTGGGTCACTCCTTCGGTCTGGCCCACTGTCAGAATCCCAAGTGCGTCATGTCCTTCTCCAACAGCCTCGTGGATACTGACAGAAAGGGGGAGGATTTCTGCACCGACTGCCAGAAGAAGATAAATCTTCAAAGATAGGTGGGCGTTATTTTTCAAAAATCTGTAATCCTTCAGTGACGAGTGGAAAAGGCGTGTATATAAAATTGGCATTGGGCATTCTTCTCTTGACTTGTCTATTATGTATTATTACATTATAGACATGAGCACAAAGCGAGAACAAATTGAATTGTATCGCCGTGAGTTGATGCGCCAACTCAGCAAGCTTGGACCATGGATCGAGGGGACGTTGGTCTTCACAGTCCGGACCTGCGGGAAAAAGAGCTGTGCCTGCATGGGCCAGGGACCAAAGCATCCGGTCATGTACATCACAGGCAAGCAGAAGGGCAAGACTGTGTCATTGTATATTCCCCGGAAGTTGGAATCGGAGGTCAAGGTCTGGGTGGAGAACTACAGGAGGGTCAAGGAGTTGATTCGGAAGATATCCGAGGTGCAGAAGGAGATCGTTCGTCTGAGGGGGGAGTGATGGTGATAAACACCTGTGCTGGGTGTTTGGAGAAGCAGAGAAAGATAGATACCCTCCAGGAAGAGATTGTCCGGCTGAAGAGCAAGCTGCGGTATCAGGGGAGGAAGGCTGCAGAAGGGTTTTTCGGATCGTCGACTCCGTCGTCACAGATACCGGTCAAGCCTAACACAAAGGGGAAGAGACAGAGCAAGCCCAAAGGCGCAAGGCCGGGCCACAAGGGAACAGGTCGGAAGTCTTTTGATGAGGCAGAGGCGGACCGGGTGGTGGAAATCTCGGGGGAGCTTCCGGATCGGTGTCCGGATTGTGGGGACCTTCTCATAGACAAAGGGGCTGTCAGACGGAGGGTTTTGGAGAGCCGTCCAGTGAAGGCCGAGCGGGTGCTGTATGTGCTGCACAAGAGACACTGCGAGAGGTGCCAGACGACGTTCCAGGCAGAAGCCCCCGGAGTGTTGCCAAAGAGCCTTTATGGGAACCAACTGATTGCCAATGCGGCTGCCATGCACTATCTGCAAGGCATTCCCATGGGGCGGGTGTGTGAGCAGATTGGAATTGGCCCCGGCAGCATGGTTGAAATCTTCCATCGCCTGGCCCGACTTTTGGGTACAGTACCAGAGCGTCTCATAGAGGAGTACCGGGCCGCCCCGGTGAAGCATGCCGATGAGACGGGATGGAGAACAAACGGTAAGAATGGGTATGCGTGGCTGTTTGCCACGGATCGAATCAGTCTGTTTCAGTTCCGCAAGAGCCGCTCTGCTCGTGTCCCCAGAGCAGTGTTCGGAGAAGAGAGGTTGCCGGGTGTGCTCGGTGTGGACCGCGACGCAGCATACAACAGAGTTCCAGGTGTGATCCAATACTGCTATTCGCATCTACTCCGTGAAGTTGATGACCTGGAAAAGGTGTTCTCCGACTCCGGAGAGGTAAAAACATTCGTGAGTACCTTGGCTCCGTTGTTGT
>JBHIER010000094.1:0-9467 GCA_046760705.1 bacterium | reverse complement strand
AAAATGAGATTCCCATCACTCCCATATGGAGCGCCACAGGAGGTACCATTAATCAGGAGGGTCTGTATACAGCTACAGAAGCCGGCGACTTCACTGTGACAGCTTCAGTATACGGCAGCTCTGTTTTAGGCACAGCCAGCGTGCATGTTGAATCGATGCCTCTGGGTGATGTAAACTGTGATGGAAACATCACTCCCGGTGATGCTCTGTGTGCCTTCTGGCGGGCGATTCTGGGATCATTCCAGGAGGAGTGCGTCTGTCCACTGCTGGCAAAGGAAACCTCCGAGGAGAGAAAGACGCCAGATATTTATGTTGGTTCAGTCGGTGGAAAACCGCTGGATAGGATAAAGGTACCCATTCTGGTCGCAGATGCTAAGGGGCTCGACGCCTTTGCAATGCAATTGACCTATCCTGAGAACCTGTTAGAATTTCGGAGCGTGTCCCCTACCCCTGCAACCAAGAACTGGACTGCCCTCGACGGAGCGGTAATTAAATCGGGAGTAGTGAGTATTGGTGGGTTCAACGCAGAGAGTGTTTCGTCTGAAGAGCTTGGAGCCATCGTCGAGGTCTCCTTTACAGTCAAGGGCGGAGCCAAAGGAGGAGGTGAGTTTGGCCTGACCAACCTTGTGGACGAAATCGCTGGTGCCAACGTGAAGAAGGGTAGCTTCATTGTACGAGCTGTGCCAACAGCTTACGCCCTGTTTCAAAACTATCAAAACCCATTTAAACCACTATCCGCTACCAGATGGCAGATGCAAGAAGCCAGATGCAAGACGACCCTCGACCCTCGTCACTCTTCAGATCTACAATCTTCTCGGACAAGAGGTGGTGACGCTGGTGGATGAGGAGAAGGAGGCTGGATATTATACAGTCATCTGGAATGGGAAGGATCGCAATGGTAACGATGTCGCCAGCGGAATTTATTTCTATCGTCTCGAGGCTGGGGAATTTACAGATACGAAGCGGATGTTATTGGTCAAGTAGGGGCGTTGCATGGTAAGCCTCATTTTCAAAATGCAACCTGTTTACTACTGCAAATGCTTTATAGAAACCACACTTATGAACGGAAAACGGAAAGCCATTCCAGCGGTGAGAAGCAGACTAATGAACAGAATGGAAAATAACGGTTTTGTATTCAAATGGTCTTACCTTCTCAAGTTTTTGGGTTATGGGATTGACTCTAAACCCCAATATCTCCAAAGTAGTATAACCTGTATCCACCAGCAGGTCTCACTGCCTACCCCTCGACCGATATACCTTAACCTTTACAATGGCTTCGCCCATTTTTCAGCCCTCACTCTCCAGATTCTCCCTATTTCCTGAGTTACCTGTTATTTTGCATATAATCCCGGAAGCGATAGATCCAATAGCAATCGCCTGTGTGGATGGAGAAAACTGGATGACCTATTCAGTAATCCCCAATTGATCAAGTATGAAGGCATACTCCAATGCCGTTCTTCTATACCTCTCAAAACGGCCCGTTTTACCACTATGGCCGGTTTCCATTTGTGTGTGCAGTAACAATATATTGTTATCTGTCTTCATGTGGCGAAGTTTGGCAACCCATTTTGCCGGCTCCCAATATTGGACCTGAGAGTCATGGAGACCGGTCGTCACAAGCATTGCCGGATACTCTTTGGCTTCAACATTATCATAAGGTGAATAAGAGAGCATGTAGTCATAGTACTCTTTCTGGTTCGGGTTTCCCCACTCATCATATTCGCTCGTAGTCAAAGGAATACTCTCGTCCAACATAGTGGTAACAACATCAACCCAAGGAACTGCAGCAACGACCCCTTTGAAAAGATCTGGCCGCATGTTTACGACGGCACCTATAAGGAGTCCACCCGCACTCCCACCGCGGGCAAACAAAAACTCAGGACTCGTAAACTTTTCGGCGATGAGGTGCTCGGCACAGTCTATAAAATCGGTAAAGGTATTCCTCTTTTTCAGCAGCTTGCCATCTTCGTACCAATACCTTCCCATCTCCGAACCACCGCGAACGTGGGCGATCCCATATACAAACCCCCTGTCAAGAAGACTCAGCCTGACGGAGCTGAAATAGGGATCCCTGCTGTATCCGTAGGAACCGTATCCGTATAGCAGTAGGGGATTCTTGCCGTTTTTGGCCAAACCTTTTTTGTAAACAAGTGAAATCGGAATTTTCGTTCCATCATCAGCCGTTGCATAGTGTCGTTCAGAATGATAATCATTGGGATCGAACTCGCCTACAACTTCCTGTCGTTTCAACAAAGTTTTCTCACCCGTTGCCATGTTGTAATCAAACGTGGAGTTGGGAGTCGTCAAAGAGGAATAGCTGTATCGGAGCAGGTTGGTATCAAACTCATAGTTGTCCACAGTGTAAGCGACGTACGTTTCCTCACCGAAATCGATATAGTGTTCGCTCTTGTCTCTCTGATCGATCACCCGGAGCTGCCGCAGTCCATCCTTGCGCAAGCTGATCACTAAGTAATCCTTGAAGACATCGATATCCTGAATAAGAACATCCTTACGATGGGGGATCACCTCCTTCCAATTCTCTTTTGAGGTTCGCCTGACATCTGTTTCCATCACACGGAAGTTCTTGGCTTCCCAGTTGGTCACGATGTAAAATTTGTCCTCAAAATGGGCGACAGAATATTCGTGATCTCTTTCTCGTGGGTTTATGACTTTGAACTCTCCATCAGGATTATCCGCGTCCAAAAATCGTATTTCGGTAGCCAGGGTGTGGTAGGAACCTATGAAAATGTATTTTCTGGACTTGGATTTATAAACATAGGTCGAAAAGGTATTATCCGCCTCGTGGAAAACTTCAACGTCCTCTGATGTATCTGTCCCTAAGACGTGCTTCATAATCTTATGGGGCCGCAATGTGCTATCTTTGGTTGCATAGAACACCGTTTTATTGTCATTGGCCCAGGTTGCGCTGCCTGTGGTGTTGGGAATTTCGTCCTCTAAGATTTCCCCGGTTTCGAGGTTCTTGAAATGAATTGTATATTGTCTTCTGCTGACCGTATCAACGCCAAAAGCTAAGAATTTGTTGTTCTCGCTGACACTTCTCCCGGCCACATGATAAAATGCGTAGCCTTCCGCCATCTTGGGAACATCGAGCATAATCTCTTCATCGGCCTCAAGACTTCCCTTTTTTCGCGCATAAATAGGATATTCTTTGCCCTCTTCATAGCGCCTGTAGTAAAAATAACCGTTTGATTTGTACGGCACGGACATATCGGTCTGTTTGATTCTGCCCACAATTTCGTTATACAGTTTCTCCTGCAGTTTCTCTGTATGTTTCATAACCCCATTGGTGTACTCATTTTCAGCCTGAAGATATTCGATGACTTTTGGATTTTCCCTTTCATTAAACCAGTAGTAGTAATCGATGCGCGTGTGCCCATGAATCGTCAGTTCCTTTTTGATCTTTTCGGCCTTAGGTGGCTTTAAATCCTCTGAGAGAGTTTTGCTATTTGTAATGACGCAAGGTAATAATAATCCTGTCCATAGGAGAAATACCAGGTACTTCCATTCCCTGAGACCCTTAAAGATTGCGTTCATCTTATACCTCTCTTTCGTAAGAAGGGACCCCCGGTCTTCGTTCTTCGAAACCTACCAAGTAGGCACCAGACACGTCGTCTTTCCAAGTTTCAGGCGAGTAATTTATACAAATCTTTCACAAAAGTCAAAGACTTTCTGCCCTGGAGATGTTATCAGCGCCTTGACGGAAATCGGATCCGTTCTCCAGAGATTTGAACTCACCCTTTCAATCTGCGGAGGATTATCAATGCTGCTTTTTTGTCCATAGGTTGGTTGTCGTTGCCGCATTTGGGAGAGTAGATACAGGAGGGGCATCCCTCCTTGCACTCGCAGTCCCGGATGAGTTCTAAGGTAGCCTGGACAAGTTCGTCGAACAGCTCGTAACATTTCTCTGCAATCCCGATGCCCCCTTCGAAGGCATCGTAGAGGAAGATCGTCGGCTGGGCGGTGTCGGGGTGGAGAGGTGTGGAGAGGCCGCCCAAATCCCAGCGGTCGCACATGGCGTACAGCGGGGCCATGGCGATCATGCCGTGTTCGACGGCGTGGAGCCCGCCGGCGAAGTTGAGTCTGGCCCTCCTGACTTGGCCCTCGGCATCGGTGGGAACGGTGAACCACATCCCCACGCTCTCGAAATCGACCGGCCGAAGGTGCAGCGGCCTGCGGTCGATGACCCGGTCATACCGTTTCAACTGATAGGAGGGGTGATGCTCGGTGACGTTCACCTCGCCCACACTCAGCCCGATCCTTGGACTCTTGGTCCGGGTTCGCTTAACGATCCCGATCTCCGTCTGTTCTTTGGCCTCGGTATAGTAGTCGACGTCTTTGAGTCGGGCAGTCGCCGTCAAGTCCTTCAGATCGAGCTTTTCAACAACGTAGGTCTCGCCCTGGTGCAAGATGACTGCGCCGGGATATGCTTCGCGGTTAGCCTGGATAAAGTCCATCGTCTCCAGCAGTTGCCCATCGCACCGCACGGTCACCGTCCGATCGGAGATGGAGTTGAGATTGACCACCTCGACCGGTCTGGCCAAGCCCGAATAGATCCATCCCCTGGGGGTTTGGCGGACCAGGCCCTCTTTTGCCAGGCCTTCGAGGGCTGAAGGGAGCAAGGCTCCCAAATACTCTTCATCACCATCAGAAATAGGCAGTTCTGCTGCGGCGCACATGGCATGGCCCATCAAGATGTACGGATTCTCCAGATCGATGATAGCATGTTCCGGTGAGGTGCCGAAGAACTTTTGGGGATGCTTCACGATGTACTGATCGAGCGGGCCGTCGAAGGCCACCAGGATAGCCGCCGACTCGTCGGTCCCCCGTCCCGACCGCCCGGCTTGCTGCCAGGTGGAGATGATGGTTCCCGGATAGCCGGAGATGATGACCGAGTCCAGGGAGCCGATGTCGATCCCCACCTCCAGAGCCACGGTTGAGACGACGGCGCGCAACTCACCCCGACGCAGCCTCTCTTCGATCTGCCGACGCTCCTCAGGCAGGTATCCGGCCCGATAGGTGGCAATCTGAGCCGCAAGATCGGGCTGCTTCTCCTTCATCCTCTCCCTGGCCCAGGTGGCCACCAGTTCGGCCGTCCGCCTGGAGACGGTGAAACAGAGGGTCTGAAATCCGTGCTCAAGGTGGACGGCCAAAAGGTGCACAGTCTCCTGATGGGGCGATCTTCTGACAAGATGGCTTTCGTCCAGAAAGGGCGGGTTCCAAAAGAGAACGAACTTCTGTCCCCGGCCAGAGCCGTCTTCGGAGATGACCTCAAAATCCTTGCCGACGAGCTTCTGGGAGAGCTCTTCAGGATTGGCTAAGGTGGCCGAGGAGAGGACGAACTGGGGGTCGGAGCAGCCGCCGGACGAGCATGGCTACGTTTGAGCCGAAGACACCGCGATAGCTGTGGGTCTCATCAATGACGACGATCTTCAGATGTCGAAAGAACCGCCGCCACTTCTGATGCCAGGGTAAATACTGGTGCAGAGCGTACGGATTGGTCAAGACGATGCGGGCCCGCTCCCGAATCTTGGCCCGCACCCCTTGAGGGATATCGCCATCATATATGCTCGAAAGGGCTCTTATGCCGGTGGCCTTTTCCAGCCGGAGCAGAACAGTCAGTTGATCGTTGGTGAGGGCCTTCATCGGGTACAGGTAGAGGGCCGTCGCCTTCTCGTCCCGGTAGAGGGCCTCGAAGACGGGAAAATTGAAGGCCAGGGTCTTGCCCGAAGCCGTCGGGGTGGTGATGATGACGTTCTTTCCAGCTAAGATTCTGTCAATGGCCTCGACCTGATGGGTGTAGAGACGAATGCGTTGAGTTCGAAGATATTTCCCCAGTGGAGGACAGAGTTTATGATGCAAATAGGCATAACGTGGCCCTCTGGCCGGGATCACCTCTAAGTGCTCCACCTGAGAGGCCGGGGCCAGGACCGTCCGGACGAATTCACCGATCCCCATTCCCCCACCTCCGACAGAGTTCAGAGAAGATGTTGGCCAGCGTAGTCAGATCCTGCCGGTTGTGCCGCACAATCGGCACCAGTGGCCCCACATTGCCGGTTCTCAGATAGGCGTCGTAGAATTCCGGGACGAGGGCGCTGGGCACGTCCCCCCTCCGATTGAGGCCGAAGAGCTCCCGCTCCAGCGTGGTCAGTTTGCAGTCTGAAAAGCTGCCTCGCCATCTCCTGCGGGCGAAATGGAGGATGTCGAAATGGGCGCATTGGGCCACGGCCCCCTGGCCGTAATAGCCCAACCGCTCCTGAATGTATGGCAGGTCGAAACCTCTCCCGTTGTAAGAGATCAAAGCCGTCCGGTCGGATATGTGGGAGCAGAATTCGGCCAGAGCGGCTGGCTCATCCGATAGGTCCCTCAGAAGATATTGACGGATCACCATAGATTCGCCCTGAGGCCGGGCGAGGCCGATCAATACGATCGGTCGACCGAAGAGCCCCAGGGTCTCAATATCGAAGATGAGGAACTCGCTCACATCGTGCAGACCTGCCAGACAGAGAACCTTGGGGTGTGATTTCGGCAGCCAGTGCCACAGCCATCTCTGCAGCTTCACAGTGTTCGCCGAATCGAACAATTTCAGAAACCTTTGAGCCGGACGGCCCCAGACTGGATGGCCCTTCAAATCGGCAATGGAAGAGAACCCCTGTTTCTTTAGGCGATCTTCGGTCACCTCCCCAACTCCGTAAAGGAGCTTGATGTCGGAGAGAAGAATCTCTCTGGCCCCATCGGACTCAAAATTACAGAAAAGCCCATCATACTCCTGTTCCATATAATAGCAGGAGCCGTGGGAATTGGAGACAATCCTCCCAGGCAGGGCATTGGTAAGAGCTACGTTCTGATACTTCTTGAGCAGGGAACGGAGAAGTCTCTGGGCTCGATCGTACTGCCGCCCGTTGATCCTCGACTCGAAAAAGGCCTCGGTCTGTTCCTCCTCACTCTCGACGACCTCGTATTCCCGGGACCGTTCGACTCTCTCTTTCCAGCGTCTGGTGATCTCGTCAAAGGATGGCATTGTCTCTTCCTTGCCATTCTGGGTTCACGCCCGTGACTGCCGCAGTCTCACTTCGGCAGAGAAGATATGGTTTGAAGCGCGTCGGGACAAGTGGAAAAAAGGAAAACTCCGGCAGTAACCATTCCCTGTCAGGACTCGGTTTCCCCATGTCCGATTTCCTGACTCATGGGACTGACAGTAGAATTCTCCCGTAGTTCTCGAAAAAAGTGTTGACAAAGGGGTCTAAAAGTGCTATTATTGAGTTGAGAAACTCGAATTAAGGAATATTGAACATTAAGGTCGGCTGGAGGAACGACATAAAAAATTCAAAAAGTTCTTTGGTTAAGCGAAATGCTCGTTAGATGAGGAGAAATGTAGTCATGGCAACACAGGTTTCAACTTATATGCAAAGACTCGTTCGCGAAATCAATGAGATGCCTGAAGAATACCTTCCCATCCTGTTAGAGGTTGTCCGCCTGTTTCGCGAAACTGTTACCCTAAAGCCTGCCGAGAATAGCTTCCGGCAGGGCTGGAAAAAAGCGTTGGCAGGTGAGACACTGCCAGTGTCCGAGCTATGGGAGGGTATTGATGCCGAGTGAGCACGCCGAGTTAGTAGAGGTCGAGAACACGCCGGAATTTAAGCGCAACTTGAGGGCATTAGCTAAAAAATACCGACACATACGATCTGACGTTCAGCCAGTGATTAATCAACTTCGGGTTGGTCAGATTCTTGGTGACCAAATACTCAGAGCACGTGACACCATACAACGACATATGTCGGAGACAAATAAGAAAAGAAAGAAAAAACAATGCTTCCTACCATCACTATCCAATTGAGGCATCTGAGAGACGATACATACGAAAGCCGTATCCTCAGCCCGCAGAACGAGGACATACTGCGGTGTGAGTTCAAATTCAACGAGGACGATCCCTTCTTTGTGCGGGGGACAAGGTATCTCGAAGAAGACGGACGACGCAGGGATGAACACGTTGAAGAGGGGTTCATCCAACGAATGGGCAAACACTTCTATGACCTTATCACCGATGGAAAGGATGATTTCAAGAACTATCTGCGTCTCAATAAAGATTTAAAAACAGGCTTTTGCCTTTCATTTGTTTTGGATAGCAAAACCATCAAAGAAAAGCCACAAATCAAAGAGCCTGAGGACAAGGAAGATCCTTTGCAAAAAAGACTTGTCGAGGTAGAACGTGAGCGTCAAAAGGAAAATCCGGACGGAATTGAGCGATTGATCAACCAGGCAGATATGCTGTGGAAGATCCCCTGGGAGTATATTCATGACGGCGATGATTTTCTGGCCCTTTCAGGCAGGGCACATCTGAACCGAAAGCCCATCGGCCTGGGGGACGTTTCAGCCATCAAAAGCCCGCAACCCCTACGCCTTTTGGTCGTGGTATCAAGCCCCAATGGTGTACCTGAATTGAATAGTGAAAGGGAAATCGGGATCATTCAGGAGGTACTTGATCCGGCCAGGCGTAAAGGCTACCTCGAGATTGACTATTTGGAAATAGCTACGTTAAGCAATCTTCGCAGTAAGATCAGGCACTTTCAGCCACACATACTCCATTATACCGGGCACGGCGGCAAACTCCCATTCAGCAATGAGACATATTTTGCTTGTGAAGATGACGATAATGAGCTCAGACCTATTTTTGGTGATGATCTCAGGCGCATCACTCAGGACAGTGACACCTTACATTTGGTTGTACTTCCCGGCTGTATGACGGCACAAACTCATCATCAAGATGCATTGAAAGGGGTAGCTACGACCCTCCTACAGGATAGCATACCGGCAGTGCTGGCTATGCAGTACTCCATACTTGATGAATCCGGGATCGAATTTGCCCGTAAATTCTATGAGGAGTTGGGCAAAGGCTCAAATGTGCTTGAAGCACTAACTGAAGTGCGACTGAAACTCTACGATCTGCGAGGAAATGATAGAGCTGACTGGGGTATTCCTGCTCTTTATCTTCGTACTCCCGAATTTCGCCTGATTGATCCCACTAAACCACTTCAGCCGAAGGAAACCGAAGCAGAGCAAGTGAACATTGGAGGATTGCCCATAGTTCGTGGATTTGTAGGCAGAAAAAAAGAGATAAGAGATATCCGCCAGGCAATCAGCAATCCGCGGATACCAGCAGTATACGTTTATGGATTAGGTGGTGTAGGCAAAACTGCCTTGGCTGCTAAAATTATTGAAAAAGTTCAATTCGATAAAACTGTCGAAGCCTTCTGTGTGATTCGAGCCGATAAGATAGAGCCTACATTTGCCAATGTAATAGAAAAATTGGCCAATTTTATCAGCTATCAAGGGAAAGCAGGTCATGCCCAAGCAGGACAGCAATTGAAAGATAGCCGTATCCCCATTGACGAACGAGTGTCCTTACTGAATAATGCCATCAAAGACTACCCTTATCTATTCATTTTTGA
>JBHIER010000093.1:0-9505 GCA_046760705.1 bacterium | reverse complement strand
ATCGTTCAACGAAAGGTTCTCACTCCGAATGACTTCGAATCTCTTGAGGAAGTCGTTACAATGCTGCACCTCCCAGTTTGACTCTGGATTATTTGTCCCCTTTTTGTACCGTTGAATTTCACAGACTTGCTGTATCAGTAAAGGAGCCGTTCTCTCCAGACGAAGAGCAGGCTAAGGGGGAAATTCCAAGGATGGAAAAGGATTACCTTCGAACGCTGGAGACGCGAAGTATTTACGAAATAGGAGAGGAAATAGTAAAACTTACACGAAATGTCGGTGCATTGAATCACGTAGTTTACAAATTTCTTACGCCATTGATGATAGGAACTTTCTTGGTTGTCGTCGGTTTCGGCTTAGCATCACTATTGAAATGAGTGAACATGTTCTGCTTCAGTAAAAATAACACAACTCGGGATAGAAGATTTTTGTGGTTTTCCACTGGTGAGGGCTGACCGCAATTTAGGGAGAAAGCGCTTGACAAGGGGTTGAATAGATTTTAATTTATGGACCAGGGACCAGGGGGTCCGAGGGAGAAATACACAGATTGTGGGATGGATTTTCAGGATGTTCATTTCAGCCCGGATAATGTCCACTTCGCCGAATCCGGAGAGTCATGCCCGTGACATCCGCCGAGGTGTTGACCAATGTCCCCACTCGTGATCGTGCAATGACCACAAATCGATAGCAATGAGGTCAACTATCGAGAAACGAAGAAGCCATGAAAGAACACGAATTCACCCTGATTCTGTCGGAAGATCCAAGTGACGAAGAAGCCGAAAAGTTGCCCAAGGAAACAATCGAACGAGCCCTGGCAGGGGTACAGGAGTGTAACTCCCTGTTCTCTTTCCTCGAGATGCTCATCGCACAGAAGGGAGTCAAGTAGTTGGGTCCGACCGAGCTCCCCTTTGCTGAAGGGAATGCCCTCATTCCAACGCAGTTCACTCAGAAAGTCGAGAGACAGCCAGAATAGTTGTTCGCCCCATTGGTCAATATCCATACCCACCTCAAAGTCCGACACATTCCAGGTTCGCTCTTCCTGCCCTGATAGGTGGCACAGAATTTGTTCCAACCTTTTAGAACCAATTTTACTAAAGGGTTGAAGCTTTTTTTGTAATGCAGGATCAACAGCCTTGAGGTTTTCCGTCCTGTCGAGATAATCGAAAATGAGCAGTTGACTGAGAATGTCACTAAATTCTTCGATTCCCCAGGACATGATCTCGTGGGAAGTGGAGATCTTGGGCCAACCTTTTTTCATCGCTACGATCAGTGGCTCGGTGTGGCCATGATACATCAAAAGCTCGATGACCTGGAAGAACATCTCGATGTTACGATCGGGTTCCTCGGCCCAAGCGGAGACGAGTTCAGGCAGTCTCTTGGCACTGCCCTGAGCGATCTCACCCTCAATCAGATACAAAGTGTAGTAGCTGATATCGAACAATATCGTTGCGGCTGCTCCTTTTTCAAACATTCGATCAATTCTGCAAAGCGTGCATACTCTCCCCCTCTGCAGGCTTGTGTATGGATTGTTGAGAGCATTTCAAGGGCCGAGTCTTCATTCAGAGTACCCGCTTTCAGCTCCTCGAGATAGGTGGCGATCTGGTCCTCGTAGTCTCCGGCCTCTAAGCGTTCCCAGTGACCATTCTGAGCGTCATCCTCCGATCTTTGTGAGGGGGTGGTATCGGCTCCTCGGCCATCGACTGTCTAACAGGGGTTGCGGCTCGCCCTCCCTTGTCTCTGGACATACAGCACTTCTTGTATTTCTTTCCACTGCCGCATGGGCAAGGATCATTTCGAGCAATTCTGTCCGCTAAAATCTTTGTTTTTTGTGCAAAAAAAGAAATTAAAGCAGATCAGAGTATCAGCAAATCAGTAGGAAGGGGATCAGATTACCAGAATATCAGATCTACCCTGTGACATAGTAACTGCACTCCATCTAATGGGGTGAACCTGATGTTCTGATCCCCTGATATTCTTCCCACTGATGCCCTGATCATCTGATATACTTATTCTCAAAGTGCGATCGCGGCTCTGCCGCGCTAGGAATAATATAAGCTAAGAGAGTTCTCCAAGATCACTCATCTTTTAAAACTTGCCATCTTTGAGATCAGAGACAAATTTACTTATTTCCTTAAGGTCCTCCTCTAAGCTATCAAAGATAATAATACCCTCATGAAAGCCTTCTATGTGGAGTCTATGCCGCATAACATCATAGAGATTTTCCAATTCTCTCCCTCCTACAGTGTGCAGAAAATATCTTCTCCGCCGCTCACCTTGAGGAAGTTCCTCTACCTTTTTTCCCCTCTTCACAAAAAAGGCATTAAAGGCTTTGATCAGGCTGAGATATCCCTTTTCACAAACCTGCCTTGCCCTCATCTCATCCTGTTCCCTCCTTGCCTCCTTCAACTCATCAAAAGCAAAGATGAGGATTTCTTCACTCTCTCTTATGATCCTCTCAAAGTCATCCATATCTTCATCTCTTTCAAAGCGCCCGTAACAACTGTCCATTCTCCACAATGTCACTTTGGTCAAATCTCTCACTATGTTCGTCTGACTACATTATTCTTCATTTCGTACGTCAAGTCAACAAAAATCGACAAGATCCTTACTCCATAAAGGAGTGACAGATTTCTCATCCCGAGTCTACATCGGGTGCGAAGTGACACAGGACCTGGAGCAGAGTCGAACGGGCTCCGCTGTGAATGACCCAAAAATGGAGACTTTTTGACGGTCTCAGCAGTATTTTCCAAAACCCTCATTGAAAAAGTAGGTTATGAGGAGAAGACGGCCACATCAGGCCGTTCTTGCGGAAGTGCGGCCAGAAGGCCCGCCGAGGGCACCACTATCTGGACCATCGAGTCAAGGCGCATATACTCATCAATTTCAAAAAAAGCCTTGAAAGAGGGGCAAGAATACGTTATTTTCTTGGACTTCACGGAGAGAGACCGAACGCTGCTCCGTCTCCGGGAGGAGGGGCACAATGGGTTATGCCCCTCCTGAATTAGAAAATATCTTCAGTGAAGGGAGGCAGAGGGTCGGTGTGGAAGACCTCTCACTCCATATTCTGGACATTGTAGAGAACTCCATTCGGGCGGAGGCGAAGAGGATCGAGATCCGGATCGAAGAGGACCGGAAGAGGGATCTGCTGAGAATCGTGATCAAGGACAACGGCCGTGGAATGGAGGGGGAGACGCTGGAGAAGGCGTTCGACCCTTTCATAACCACCAAGAAGACAAGTCGAGTGGGGCTGGGACTGCCCCTTTTTGCGGAGTGGGGGCAGCATTGCGGTCCAATCGGACGTCGGGAAAGGGACGACGGTGCAGGCCGATTTCCGCTACACCAATATAGACCGGAAGCCTCTGGGGAATATGATCACCACCCTCATCACTCTGATCGTCGGAAACCCGCAGGTCGATTTTTCATATACCCATAAAAAGGGAGATAAGGACTTCTCCCTGGATACGGTTGAGCTCAAGGCTCAACTGGACGGCATACCGGTCAACCACCCCGAGGTGGTAAAAAGGGTTCGGACCTATTTGCAGGAGGGCTTTGAGGAACTGGGAACGCCCTTCTATTGACAAGCATACGCCCAGATCGTAGAGAGGCGAGAATATGCCGAAACTCAAATTGGAAGACTTGAAGAAGATCCGAGAGCGGACACGGGCCACCATCCTGCTGCGAGAGGCGGAGGGGAGGGCCAAGATCATTGTTCACATGGGGACGTGTGGCATTGCCGCCGGAGCCAGAAAGATCATGGATACGCTCCTCAGGGAGATCGAAGAGGGGAACGTCAAGGACGTCATCCTGACCACCTCCGGGTGTGCCGGCCTGTGCAGCCGCGAGCCCATGGTCACGGTCCAATTGAGCGGAACTCCGCCGGTTAAATATGTCGACCTGACCGAGGAGAAGATTCGCAAAATCTTCGTCGATCACGTCCTCGGGGGTCGGATCGTGGCTGAATACGCACTGGCTGTGGGAAGTGAGCGGACGTACTGATCAAAATCTGACATCTTGCCCATTTTGTAAATGTGGAGACAACCAAGGAGCCAATCACCCCCAATTTTTGAGAAGTGAGGTCGGAATTGGGCAAGGTTCGTATCTTGATAATCGATGACGAAAGGGGGATGCGGGAGGGGTGCCGACGCATTCTGGAGTCGGAGGGCTACACTGTGGAGACGGCCGAGAACGGTGAGGTCGGCCTCTCTAAAATCCGGGAGCGACCCTTCGATCTGGCCCTTCTCGATCTTAAAATGCCCGGGTTGAGCGGCATAGAAGTCCTCAAACAGATCCGCCACACCCGACTCGAAATCATCCCCATTATGATTACCGGCCATGCCTCGGTTCAAACTGCCGTGGAGGCCATGAAGCTGGGGGCCTTCGATTATGTGGAGAAGCCTTTCACCCCGGATGACCTGCTGGCCATTGTGGCCAAGGCTCTCGAAGGGAGAAAAGAGGAGCTTGAAGCGGAACGGACCCTCCAGGCCAGACGGGAGCAGGCCATGGCGGAGCTGCGCCGCCTGGATGTGATCGACGATATTCTGCAGAAGTATGATTACACCGAATCGGGGCTGATTGCCATTTTGCAGGATATTCAGCGAAAGATGAACTATCTGCCCCAGTCCGTGTTACGATTTGTCGCAAACAGATTGAACGTTCCCCTGACCCGGGTCTATGGGATCGCTACCTTTTATAAAGCCTTCAGTCTGAAGCCGAGGGGGAGGCACCTGATCAACGTCTGTCTGGGCACTGCCTGCCACGTGAGAGGGGGGGTGAGAATCATGGAGCGGCTGGAGCGGGAACTGGACATCAAGGCCGGTGAGACAACCTACGATGCAAGGTTCTCCATGGAGTCAGTCCGCTGTGTCGGCTGTTGTGGTTTAGCCCCGGTGGTTGTGATCGACGACAATTTCCATGGGAAGTTGACTCAAGATAAAATTCCGAAGATCCTCAGGCAATACGAATAATCAATAAAGGTTTGACATGAATAAAACGCAAACAGTTTATTTACTTAGTTCACACACTTCAAATTTCAACATTCATCATATTTTTACGGGCATAAAGCCCTACACTACACATCTATGTCAACGTAGTGTAGCCCCTTGTGGGCGTAGTTCTACATATCCCTATAATCGTAGTGGAGCCCCTTGTGGGCGTAGTTCCCTGAGGAGGGCAACCAGAAGGTGAAACCTTATCGTGCTCATCTGTTGGTCTGCGCTGGGACCGGCTGTGTCTCGAACCGGGCCTTTCGAATTAAAGAGGTTCTGGAGAGGGAGATTGTCAAGCGGGGTCTGGGGGATGAGATTCTGGTGGTCACCACCGGCTGCAACGGCTTTTGCGAGCGGGGGCCGATCATGGTGGCTCAGCCGGATGGCATCTTCTACCAGCAACTGAAGGAAGAAGACATCCCCTTCCTGGTGGAGGAACATCTTCTGAAGGGCAGGCCGGTCAAACGGCTGATGTACACTCCGCCGGAGGAAGAGATGCCGATACCAAGGATGAGCGACATCGAGTTCTTCAAGCACCAGGTGCTCATCGCTCTGCGCAACCGCGGCCGGATCGACCCTGAAGCGATCGACGAATACATTGCCAATGACGGATACGGTGCCCTGGCTAAGGCCTTGACCTCGATGACCCCGGAGCAGATCATCGAGGAGATAAAGGTCTCAGGGCTCAGAGGACGGGGTGGGGCAGGTTTTCCCACCGGCCTGAAGTGGGAGCTGTGCCGGGCTGCCGAAGGTGACGAGAAATTTCTCATCTGCAACGCCGACGAGGGCGACCCGGGGGCTTTCATGGACAGAAGTATCCTCGAGGCCGACCCCCATTCCGTGTTGGAGGGTATGGCCATCGGGGCCAAGGCCATAGGATGCCGCCAGGGGTTCATATACGTGCGGGAGGAATACCCCCTGGCCTTGAAGAGGATCCATATCGCCATTGAGCGAGCTGAGCAGTACGGTCTGTTGGGGGAGAACATCCTCGATACAGGCTTCACCTTCTCCGTGAAGGTGGTTCGGGGGGCTGGGGCCTTTGTCTGCGGAGAGGAGACGGCTCTCATGGCCTCTGTGGAGGGCCAGGTGGGCAGACCCCGGCCGAGACCGCCCTTTCCTGCTCAGAGGGGATTGTGGGGTAAGCCGACAAACATCAATAATGTTGAGACCTGGGCCAACGTCCCCCCCATCATCGCTCGGGGCGGAAAGTGGTACTCCCAGATGGGCACCGAGAAGAGCAAAGGGACCAAGGTCTTCTCCCTGGTGGGCAAGGTGAACAACACCGGTCTGGTGGAGGTGCCCATGGGGATTTCGCTGAAGAAGATCATCTACGACATCGGCGGAGGGATCCCGGGCGGGAAGCGGTTTAAGGCGGTTCAGACAGGCGGCCCTTCCGGGGGCTGTATCCCCGAGGAGCTGATCGATCTGCCCATCGATTACGAAAAGCTGACCGAGGCCGGAGCCATCATGGGATCCGGTGGCCTGATCGTCATGGACGAGGAGACCTGTATGGTCGATGTGGCCCGATATTTTGTCTCCTTCTTAGAGGAGGAATCCTGCGGCAAATGCACCCCTTGTCGTGAAGGCTTAAGGAGAATGCGGGAGACTCTGACCGTCATCACCGAGGGGGAGGGCCGGGAGGATGACATCGATCTGTTATATGAGCTGGCCACAACCGTGAAAGAGGCGTCGCTGTGTGGTTTAGGGACGACGGCTCCCAATCCGGTCTTGACCACTCTGCGCTATTTTCGAGACGAATACGAGGCCCACATCAGGCACAAGCACTGCCCGGCCAGGGTGTGCACAGCCCTCATCGTGTATCGGATCATTCCTGAAAAGTGCACCGGATGCCAGCGCTGCGTCCGAGAGTGTCCGACCGGAGCCATCACCGGCCCCCGGGCACAGCCCCATAATCTGGACAAGAGTAAGTGCATCAAATGCGGTGCTTGCTACGAGATCTGTAAATTCGATGCCATCGCCGGAGACGCCATCTACATTGAATAAGGGAAAAGGTATGACCACGTTGACCATCGATGGACGAAAAGTCGCGGTGAGACCCGAGGCGACCGTATTGGAAGCCGCCCGAGGCGCGGGCATCCACATCCCTACCCTCTGTTACCATGAGGCCCTTGCCCCCACAGGAGCCTGCCGCCTCTGCATCGTGGAAGTGACCCAGGACGGGAGAACCAAGACCGCGGCCTCGTGCGTAACCCCGGCTGAGGAGGGAATGGCCGTCGTCACCAATTCCGAGAAGATCCTCTCCATGAGAAGGACGATCGTCGAGCTGCTCCTGGCCAGATGTCCCAAGGTGCCTGTGATAAAAGAATTGGCCAAGCAGATGGGGGTTGGCAAACCGAGGTTTCGATCCGAAGAGGAAGATTGCTTTCTGTGCGGCCTGTGCGTCCGGGCCTGCGAAGAGATCGTCGGAGTGGGTGCCATCGGGTTTACCGCCAGGGGGACCGAGAGCGATGTCATTCCCCCATTCAAGGAAGTCTCTATGACCTGCATCGGCTGCGGCACCTGCACTACCATCTGCCCTGCCAGGACGTTTCAACTGGAAGAGGTGAACCCTGTGGGATCGAAGCACCGGTTCCGTGAGGAGTATCTCAAGGAACCTTGCAAAATCTGCGGGAGCTATTATCCGACAGCGGAGAACCTTTAACAATATGATTAGGATGCTCAACGTGCTATTTTGTTTCTGTCTTCAAGGAGAGCGCTGTGAAGGAGGAGACCAGGGTTGGAGTCTTCATCTGTCGCTGCGGCGATGAGATTGGCGAAGTCTTAGACGTAGCCCGCATGGTGCGATCGGTGAAAAGGCTCTCCCAAGTCCGATATGTCAGCAGTGGCCTCTACCCCTGCTCCGGAGATGGACTGGCCGAAATGAAGGGGGCCATTTCAGAGTCACGACTGAACCGCATCGTCGTGGCTGGCTGTACTCCCAGAACCCATGGGCCACTGTTCCGCAGGGGTTGCCAGGAGGCCGGACTGAACGGGCATCTCTTCGAGATGGTGAACATTCGGGAACACTGCAGCCGGGTGCATGCCTACGATAAAGCGACGGCGACACGAAAGGCCATCGATCTGATCAGGATGGGTGTGGCCAGGGTCTGCTGCACCCAGCCCCGAGAGAAGATAAGGAGCGGGGTCCAACCGTCAGCCCTGGTCATTGGAGCCGGGATCTCAGGGATGACGGCCGCCCTGAGCCTGGCCCAAAAGGGTGTGGCCGTTAAACTGGTGGAGAAAGAATGGGGGGACTTATCAGGGATATGTATCTGTTGTACCCAACGTACACAGATTCCAGGGAATTTCTCGATCAGAGAATCAAAGCTGTTGAGGAGGACTCGCATATCGAAACCTTTCTCGCCTCTCAAGTGACCAAGGTGGCCGGACACGTGGGCGACTACGAGATCACCATCGAGACGGAGGGAAGGGAGGAGACTTTTCACGTCGGGGTCATCGTCGTCGCCACCGGCTCTGATCTGTTTGAACCGGTGGGGATGTATGGCTACGGTGAGGACCCCAGAGTGATCACCCAGATGGCCTTTGAGGCCGTGATGCGCAGAGGGGACCTCAAGGCCAAAGAGATCGTGATGATTCAGTGCGTGGGGGCCAGGATAGACGAGCGGCCCTACTGTTCTCGCCACTGCTGTCTGGTGACCATCATGAACGCCGTTGTGCTGAAGGAGCGGGCTCCGGACAAGAACATCACGGTCCTCTTCCGGGGGCTCACAGAGTACATCCAGGATTTTGATCGGGCCCAGGAGTTGGGGGTTCGGTTCATCCGATATGATCCTCCGACCCTGCCCCAGGTGGGGGACGGGGTCATTTCTGTGGAAGATGCAAAAACCGGGATGAAGCACCAGATCGCCTACGACCTCATTGTCCTGGCCACACCTCTTGTCCCGCGGATGGGGGCCCCGGAGATGGCCAGGATGCTCAAGATCCCTGTGGATGAGTGGGGCTTTCTGGTTGAACCCCAGACCAAGCTCAGACCTGGTGAACACGTACCGAGCGGTGTTTTTGTGGCCGGTGCCGCCCACTGGCCGGCCATCATCGGTGAGTGCATCGATCAGGGGCACGGTGCTGCCTGTCGGGCGCTCGTCCCAATCGAGGTCGGAACAGTGGAGAAAGAGCCGATTGTCTCCTCCATAGACCAGGAGATCTGCCGGGGATGCGGGCAGTGCGCAGAAACCTGCCAGTTTCAGGCCATTGAACTGATCACCGGCGAGGATGGCATCCCCCAGGCTCGTCTGGATGAATTCCTCTGCACCGGGTGCGGTGTGTGCGCCTCAGTCTGTCCCTGTGGAGCGATCAGCGTGGATCATCTTCCTGACCTACAGATTAGAGCTATACTCGAGACTGCAATGGCAGGATAATACGCAGTCCTGTTTTCTGGAGAGGTTGGGGCACCTGAAGAGGTCTACACGTCGTGAGGACCGGTTTTGAACCAGACATAATCGTCTTCAGTTGCGAGTGGAACCCGTACATCGGGGCGGACAATGCCGGGGCCGATCGGCGGCCCT
>JBHIER010000092.1:0-9527 GCA_046760705.1 bacterium | reverse complement strand
CGGACGGTGGGGCAAGTCCCCTCAGGTAATATTTCAAATTGGACATTTCACATTATCGCAGAAATTTTATCAGTTAGAAGACGTGCTGACTTACGAAGGGTTTCACAAGACGGTGGGTAACCCGGACATCTCATATCCTCTCAGCGGCATAATTGTAAAGCTCCTAATCGAGCAATTTGGGATGGAGCGGTTCAAATCACTCTATGGTGAGCTTTCTGGGGCAGATGCGGCGGTTCGCGCTCTTTCGGTTGAGGATGTTCGGTCGAAGATTTCTCAAATTTGTGGAACGGTGTGGCCAGAACTTCAGAAAAAGTTTGCGGGATATTGGGGAGAGTTTCAATTCAGCGGAATTGTCCCCAAAGGATATTCTCCGTCGAATGAGGTGTTAGCCATAATGAGATCAGCACATCTTTCTGCAAAAATTTGGGATTCGGATAACGCTTACCTCTTTGAAATTCAAGCCACGACGCAAATCCCGAATGGTGTAATTCTCTTGAGACATAAATCACCGTCTATAACAGAAGACTACAAAAGCCGCCTCTTTGCAGAACACCTTCCAAATGTCCGATACGACGGCGAAGTTTATGGCATCAAATTTTCCGCTGACGAGGCGGGGTTGTATAACTACTATACGGACAATTTAGTAGCGAAGTACGTATCGGGCTTTTCACCGAGCGACGAGTATTGGAATTCAGAGGAGCGATTGGTACGTTTTCAGTTGGAAAAATCTGTCTTGAATCAGAAAATTACCGATTTTGAGCTTCGGTTGGCAGAACCGTAGCGCAAGGTGAAATTCGTAAGTGGTAAGAGCATTCTGACACACCCTGAGAAAGGAGGAGATACCAATGTTTTCTCACTTCGAAGAGAGACAGTTTTGGACAATGATGGCAATTGGCTTGGCACTGGTTATGACCGCCGCTGATGTTGGGGGAGCCCAGGAATGGGAGGTTGGGGATACAACCAGTTTCTGGGCCTTTGACTTCCACTTTTTTATGCGCTATTACAAGACCCAAATGACGCTGCGAGCCATGGGTGACCACTGTTATGTTTGGACAGAGGGTTCCAGTTGGGCCCAGGATTACATCGACTCGGCTGACGTGGCGGCTGTCCTCGAAGCCTTCGAGGAGAGAACGTGGGCGGCCGATCCAACTGCCTCAGGAATCCTGGCAGATACCAGCGGGATTTATGATAAGGTCACTTCGGTCTTCGGCCCACCGCCGGATATCGATGGCGATCCCAGAATATACATCTTGATCTTGGACATCCTGGACGGGGGTGAGATGGTGGGCTACTTCGATCCGGTCAACGAACTCTATGCGTGGGAAGATCCCCACAGCAACGAGCTCGATATGATCTACATCGACTGTCACCCCACCGATCCAAGTTCAGACAGGGGGTTGGCCAGCGTAGCCCAACAGTTCACCCACCTGGTCCACTACAACCACGATCCGGATGAGGAGTGCTGGATCGAGGAGGGGTTGACTCAATTTGCTAAGTTTATTTGCGGTTACGGGGTGACCAACTACGGGTGCACCAAAGCTCCCCTTACCTTTCTCCCGGATTGTAAGAGGGAAATTTCGACTTCTGACAAGACGAAGACGGCCATGTTTGTCCAGTATCTCTTTGAGCAGTACGGAATCGATCTGGTCAGAACCCTGGCCACCGACACGGACCACACCGGGACTGAGGCGGTCACCGCGGCTTTGGCTGCTAATGGCTACGGCGATGTAAGTTTTGACAGCGTTTTTTTCGATGAACAACTGGCCTGGTTCATGGATTCGCCCCAGCTTTGGTTTTTCGGTGGGAAATACTCTTTCAAATATTTTGAGACAGACGCAATGTTTCCGTGTAAAATGCCCACTTACTGGGGAACATTGAACGATTCGCCCTACATGTTTGTCGGGAACCAGTGGTCAACCGATTTCATCGGTGTGTTGCCACCGGCTCCAGTTCTGGGTGATACCATCTTCTTTTATGGAGATCCCAATCACGAGTACGAATTGGTGGCCATAAAGATGCACGACCCTTTAGCCTATTTTCGGAGGTTCGATGCGGCTGAGGTGGATACCGTGGAGTTTTTGACTCTGGATTCGGAAAACAGGGGGTGCATTGATGCCTGGGGTCTGAAAACGGGAGAATATGGGTTGATCTATATCGCCGTTATTCATCTCCCTACCAGGGACGGCCGTCCATCCCGGCCCCGCTACATTTTGCACGATGAGTTTCCCATCTTTCCGGCTCCCTCCAATCTGAGAGCCAGAGAATGGGCTCTGGGCAAAGTGGCCCTGGTGTGGGAGCCGCCCTGGTTAGCGGATTGTGAGAATGACGGATGCTCCTCAGGTAGTTCGAAGGATTTTGAGCCCACCAATATCCAGACGTTAAAAAAGATGAAATATCAAAGGGAGGATCATACGTGGGTGGCTGAAAAGTTTATTGCGGCTACGGGATTTACAGGTTACAACCTATATCGCAGCGACTTTACCGGCGGCCCTTATGAGGCCATTGCGGGTAACATACCCACTTGCAGTTATGAGGACACCAACGTCGTGGCTGGTCAAACCTACTATTATGTGGTTACCGCTCTGTACGAAAATCCCAGTGGAGAGAGCCAATACTCCAACGAGGTTTCGGGAACTCCTGTGGTAATGAAAGAAGTCGGCAATCTGGCCATAGCCGTAAGCAATTACGGCAGCTATGGCGATCCTAACTTCGATGCGACTGGCAGGCCCTCCAGTATGTGGCCGGCTGGATCTGGCAATAATTATCTCTACGATGCTGGACTCTGGGTGGGAGCGATCGATCATGGAGAGGAATTTGTCACTATCTATTTTTACGGCCCTGAGAAAGAATGGCGGCCGACAGGGGAACCACGCCCTCCCAGGCAGTTGTACACCATTGGCCGAGGAACTCTCGAAGTCAACGTCACCTACGACGATTTGGAGGGCCCTATTGATCACATTCCTCTTGGTTTAGAAGTCAATCAACGTGCCCGGGCCTGGAGCATGTTGGAGCCTGACTATGACGATTTTGTCCTGTTGGAGTACTGGATAAAAAATTTGGGCACCCACGGCGATCTGGAGGGTGTCTTTGTCAGTTGGTGGTTCGATTGCGATGTGGCCTCTTTGGCTCCGAGCAACCCTCACATAGATGACCTGGTCGATTTTGACGGCTGGGACGGCTGGAACAGCGACACTGACGAGCTGGACATTGTTGAAAACTCGGTGGTGGGTGGCACCCTACCCTGGGTGGATGCCAACGGCAATGGGGTGTGGGATGGGTATGACGAGTACGGTGTGCCTTATGGTTACAACCCGGGAGGAGTTTCAAATCCAAATTACGATCCGTCGAAGATAGCTCCGGATGGGTATCCTGATGAGTACACAGTCTGGGTCAGAGCCCTCGGCGATACAGTGCTCATCCCTCGCAACCTATCCTACATGTACGACAGCGATGACCCCACCACCCCTGAGGAGGATACAGGGGAACGTAATCTATCAGTCCCCAACACCGGCTACATCGGGGTGAGATTGATTTGTACTCCTGACACGAGGTACGTTGACGATCTCTACGAACTCTCACCCGACACTCTGGGTGTGGTACATTCCCATCAGTGGTGGAACTGGGAGAATGATCCCCAGGGCAGTGAGAAGGACCAGTACAATTACATGCTGGGTGAGCACAAGTTCAGCATGGGCTATCGCTATCTGCCCAATCCGAGGGACCTCGGTGGTCCGGTCTTCGACTACCGTTTCCTTCTCACCGCCGGCCCCTTCGATTTATCCGCCGGCGACTCCTTGAGACTGGTGGCCGGAATTGTGGTCGGAGAGGGGTTGAAAGGGCTGCGAGCCAATGCCGACAATATGTTGGCCTTGTGCGACTCCCTCGGCCTCTGCGATGTTTATGAAACTGACATTAACGCCCCTGAGCCGTCCAGCCCGATCCCTCAAGGTTTTGAGCTGGCTCAGAACTATCCCAACCCGTTCAATCCCGTAACCAGTGTTCAGTATTCAGTAATCAGTGATCAGTTCCCACCCCACGTGACCCTCAAGATTTACAACATCTTGGGGCAGGAGGTGCGGACGTTGGTGGATGAGGTGAAAGAGGCAGGGTATTACACCGTCATCTGGGATGGTCGGGATAGTTGGGGCAGGCAGGTCTCCGGCGGTATATATTTCTATATGTTGAAGGCAGGGCGGTTCATAGACACCAAGCGCATGTTGTTGCTGAAGTAAGCCCCTGCTCCATCGGGTGGTATCATAGCGATGCTCAGCCATCAAAGACACCAAAAAACAAAAGATCTAAGAACAAAACTCATTGTCTTATGGTGACTTACAATTTGTTGGATTGTTTTTTATCACTTCAACCACTCTCTCCACATCGTCTACCAGATAGAAGAGATCGTAGTCGGATTGGGAGATCTTATCCTCCTTGAGCAACCTCCCTTTCATCCAATCGAGCAGTCCGGCCCAAAAGGTGCTGTCGAACAGGATCACCGGAAAAGGCATGATCTTGTGAGTCTGGATGAGGGTGATCGATTCGAAGAACTCGTCCAGCGTACCGAAACCGCCGGGCATAATGACAAAAGCCTGGGCGTATTTGACAAACATAACTTTGCGGACGAAGAAATACCGGCAATTGATGAGTTTGGTTAGATACGGATTGGGTTTCTGTTCCAAGGGCAGCTCAATATTGATCCCGACAGATTCGCCATCGGCTTCGTAAGCCCCCTTGTTGGCTGCCTCCATGATCCCCGGCCCGCCGCCGGTGATGAGGCAGTATCCCTCCCGGACCAACAAGCGCCCGATCTGCTCCGCCTTCTTGTAGTCCTCGTCTTCGGGCCTTGACCGCGACGACCCGAAGACCGAAACGGCCGGGGGCAAGTGGGCTAAAGTCTCGAATCCCTCGACAAACTCGGCCATGATGCGGAAGATCCGCCAGGTGTCCTGAACGGTAAAATCGTCAATGAGATACTGGCCAGGAGTCGAAGGCCGGGGTATGTGGACAGACTTCACGCCTCCTCTCTTTTCCAAAACCTGTTCCTCCTCGAGATGAAAGAGCCCTTCCGGCATGCTGAGACGGACTCGAATACCTCTACGATACTAAACACCTCTGTCCGGTATACATTCTAAACGTTTATCGACCCCAAGTCAAGGAAAATCCTGAGCTCAGAGAAAGCAAAGAGAGCTTGACGTAAAATTGTTCTCCTTTTGCTGATGGTTCAGGGTCAAATTGAGGGCATCCGATTCAGGAGATTCCTGCCTTCGCCGCAGTCAGAAAAACCCAAAATTTCTCTTGACATTGGAAGATTGGCCACTTATTTTTTATATAAAAGCTATATTAAGAAAGATAAGTTTTTTAGACTGATTTGTGATTTTTTTAACGAAAAGGGGGATAGAAATAATGCACGAGAAGATACCTGAGATGGCCATTGGCCGTCTCTCTCTCTATTTCAGATTCCTTAAAGACTTGGAGGCCAAGGGTATAGATATTGTGTCCTCTAAGGGTATAGCCCGGCAGTTTGGTTACACCGACACTCAGGTGAGAAAAGACCTATCATATTTCGGTCAGTTTGGGGTGGCCGCAAAAGGATATGATGTGGTGGATCTGAGGAGAGCCATCTCTCGCATCCTGGGTACAGACAGGGAGTGGCAGGTGGCCTTGGTGGGGGTGGGCAATTTGGGTGCGGCATTGCTGAGCTACCAGAGATTTCGCAGATGCGGTTTTCACATCACGGCGGCCTTCGATAACGATCTGCGGAAGATCGGCAAACGCTTGGAAGACATCATGATCCAGGACATAAATGAGCTTGAAGCTGCGGTTCACCTCAAAGGTATAAAGATCGGGGTCATCACTGTCCCCCCTGGGGCGGCCCAGGAGGTGGCCGACAGACTCATCAGGGCTCGGATCAAAGCCATTTTGAACTTCTCTCCGACAACCCTTGTCGTTCCAGAGGACGTGAAGTTGCGCCATGTGGATTTGTCAGCCGAACTGGAGTCTCTCTCCTTTTTCTTGACGAACCCAGGCCGACTGAAAGGGGAGGGTAGAAAAGATGAAAATACTGGGCAGATGAGTAGACCAAGGAAGGAGGTAACGATTTCAATGGTATGAAATTTACCGGGACCTATGGACGCTCTCATACAGAAAGGAGGATGCGCCGTGAAGAAGGAAATATGTAGATGGATAAAGCTCGTGCTGCCTATTTCGCTCTTGTTCTCCGTCTCTTTTTCAGCAGGGGCTCTTGGTTCTGAGAAGAGGCGGCGGGATATCAAAACCGCCACTTTATCAGTTGAGGGGATGACCTGTGGTGGTTGTGTGACCCGCGTGACCAACGCCCTTGAAAATTTGCCAGGGGTTAGAAGTGCTGAGGTGAGCCTTGAGACCGAAAGCGCCAAAGTCAGATATGACCCCAACAAAGTCGATATTGACAGCATGATAAAGGCAGTCAAGGACGCGGGTTATACGGCCGAGTGTCAACCAGGAGAAAAAGCTGTTTTGAAGGGGGTTATTGTTGACGGCTTAACTGGGGAACCAATTCCCAAGGCCAAGGTAAGTTGGATTTTCAAGCACTATGATGAACAGAAGGAGGAATACGTCGAGGACTACAAGTTTGAAACCCAGACTGATGAAAAGGGCGAATATGCTTTTACCGAGATTCCCGAAGAAAAAATCGGTCAAGAATGTAACTTTGGCTTCCTGGTTGAGTCAAAAGACTATTTACAACCAAAAGGTCTGCTCAACTTCAGAGCAACCTTCGAAGATACAACCGAAGTGATGAATTTCGGTCTACTTAGAAAGGATAAGAGCAAAATTATTAGAGGGAGGGTATTCGATCCTGTGACTGAGAAACCGATTGAGGGCGCTGCGGTGAAGATACTGGTAAAAAATCCCGTTGATGAAGAAATTGTCAAGACCTTCCAATCCAAGAGTAAGGCTGACGGCACGTTTTCTGTGGAAGTTCCAGCCAAAGATACCAAGGAGGGAGAATACTACACTCTGCTCGAGGTTGAAAAGCAAGGTTATGATTATATTGTCTACGATACTCACTCTGCCAGAACTTGCGGGGACATCAAGGAACGTATGTCTAATTTCGCCATCACAGAGTGTGAGTATCAACTCTCTGCCGCTGATAACTTAATAACGGTGAAAGGGACAGCCTACGAGGCTGAGGGTGAGCCCCTGAAGGGTGAGGTGATAGATTTTTCTGGTATCTGTCTGACGAAATTATGTGCTAAAGGCTGTTGTGGGGATTTCAATGTTTTTGACGTTGAATTTAGCAGACAGTTGAAGACGGACGAGGAGGGTAAGTTCTCATTTAGGACGACAGCTAAGTATCTCTTCGGGCTTAAGTACGGCCTTAGAGTGGCCTTTGACGGCTACGAGAAGACCTACCGAGCCATCTTTGAGAAAGGGGAAAATAGAAAGTCCCGGGAGATCGAATCGGATGAGGGGGACCTTTTGGAGTTGGAATTTTCAGTCGAGGCTGGTCCTGAAAGGAGGTGATGCCGGAGGTGATAAGAGATTTCTCTTCAAGGTCAACCATTAAAAGAGAGAGGAGGTGATGCGTGACCATTCTTTGTGGCATTAAGAGTTTTTTCACCACCACAGTATGGAGGTAGAAGATATGAGAGGCATTGGTTATATATTTGGGGGAGTTCTCCTTTGTGCTGTTCTGGTTTGGATTTCTGGTCCCAGCTTTGCCCAGGATATAGTGGCCACAGTGGGGACGCCGGTCTTAGATGGGGCAGCTTCCCCCGGCGAGTGGCCCACAGGGGCGGCTACTGATTCGGTGCTCACCACAACGGGTGTGACCATCAAGGCGATGGTCGATAACGTGTACGTGTATATTCTCGCCCAGTGGGCTGACGACAGTGGCACCGAAAGTGTTCACAAGAAGAGGTGGACTTTTGACGGTACGAGTTGGAGCCAGTCCGGGAACGAGGACAGGGTGGCCATGGTCTGGGATATGGGGCTCAATGGCACCCAGGGGGCCAATTGTGCCACCATGTGTCATCCGAACACCCCGGGTAAAGACAACGACATGTATACCGACACTGGTGAGGTCGACGTGTGGCACTGGAAGGCGGCTCGGACCAACCCCATGGGTTATGTGGATGACAAGTACTGGAAGCATTATCCCGGAGATGAGTCGGCGACGAGAAAGGGCGATGGTGGCAACAACACGTATGACGATAATGGACCTGTCGGTAGTGGCTATCCGGCCGACATGGCGGTGGGCGATCCTGGGGCGCAGGCTACTTTTCTCTACCGTTCTGGGATGGCCTTCGATCCCTTTGGCGTTATCGATGCTGGGTTGGGGCACGAAGCGGTCGTCTTTGACAGTCTGGCGGCTTGGTCGGCGGGGGATGTAGTGCCTGGTTACAGCTTAGAGGATCCCGATGGGAGCAGGGGGGATGTGGAGGCGGCGGGTGACTATCAGAATGGTGTCTGGACAGTAGAGATGAGGAGGTTACATGCTGGGACTTCTCACGACTTTGAAGTGAGGCCTGGTGGATCGGTTGACTTTGCCGTAGCTGAGTTCGACAATGCCGGTGGAATGAACCACACGATGGACACAAACGTCTATACGCTGAGGTTTCCCCAATTCCTTCCCCCTGACTATGTGGGTTCCTCCTCCTGCGCTCTTTGCCATTCTTCCACCCACAGCGACTGGGAGCAGACGTTGCACCACATCATGCTTCAAGATACGTCGGGGATACTGACACAGGAGGCGACCGGAGTTTCTGTCTTCGATCCCCGCGCTCCTGGCTACGATACGTACGTAGAGGGGGTCTTTCCCAGCACCCCGCCCATAGATGATGTGTCTTACACCATTGGCAGCCACTGGAAGCAGAGGTACCTGAAGGAGATGGGTGGTGATGAGTTTGCCATTCTGCCGGCCCAGTGGGTGGTGAAGACCCAGGAGTGGGGGGCCTACCATGCTGCTGACTGGGACGCCGAGGGGAGAAGGTGGGGTAAGAAGTGTGCTGGTTGTCACACCACCGGGTACACGCCCAGTGGGGTGAACACGCCTGCGGGCACTTTCAATGAGATGGGTGTGGGTTGTGAGACCTGCCATGGCCCTGGCAGTGACCATACCGATTCCATGGACCCGGCCGATATCGTCAATCCTGAAGAGTTGGCTTTTGATCGGGCCAACGAGGTTTGCGGGCAGTGCCATTACCGAGGCTCCAGCAGCGCTGGGTACTACGGCTTTGCTTGGAACGAGACGGACGACTCGCGTTTTCTGCCTGGTGAGGTTTTGGCCGATCACATCACCGAGTCGCCCGGGTTGTGGCCGGATGGGATGACCTCCACCAAGCATCATCAGCAATGGCTGGACTGGAAGAACAGTGAACATTCCCGCCATGATGTGGGCTGTATATCCTGCCATGACCCCCATGCCGAGACCGAATATGGCCATCAGTTGAAGCTGGACAACGACGACAACAGCCTCTGCACCAGCTGTCATGGAGACTTGGCCGACCCGGCTGCGGCTACCGCCCACAGCGGTCACTCTTACGATCCAG
>JBHIER010000091.1:0-9627 GCA_046760705.1 bacterium | reverse complement strand
CTTGTACATAACATGGCGCTCCAGAACGGGACGGGGGGGCACCTGGTTCGGGGGGCGGGGACGGGGGCTCAGTTGGTGGCCAAAGAAGGCCGGTTCGGCCACATCCGTCTCCCCTCAGGTGAGGTCCGTCTGGTGCCCCTGGAGTGCTCAGCCACCATCGGGCAGGTGGGCAACCTGGATCATGAGAGTATCTCCTCGGGCAAAGCCGGCAGGTCCCGATGGCTGCGGCGACGGCCGGCCGTGCGCGGGGTGGCTATGAATCCGGTCGACCACCCCATGGGGGGTGGGGAAGGGAAGAGCTCCGGCGGACGACACCCGTGTACACCATGGGGAAAACCGGCCAAAGGGCTGAAGACAAGAAGCAGTAAGAAAAGATCCAACGGGCTCATCGTCAAGAAGCGAAAGACGTAGACTGAGAGAGAAAAACACAGGAGGTGTTCTCTGTGGCTCGTTCAATTAAAAAGGGACCGTATGTGGAGCCAAAGCTCTTCGAGAAGATTGAGGAGATGAATAAGACCATGGAGAAGAGGGTGCTGAAGACATGGTCGAGACGGTCCACCATCACCCCGGAGTTTGTGGGCCATACTATTGCCATTCACAATGGGAATAAATTTATTCCGGTGTACATTACCGAAAATATGGTAGGTCACAAGCTGGGGGAGTTTGCGCCGACACGGACTTTTCGTGGGCACAGCGGCAAAATGACGGAGCGGTCGACAGCCTTGAAGTGAGGGCCGCGCAAACAGTGTGAACGGACGGTGGGAAGCGTATATGGAATATAGAGCCAAGGCACGATATGTGAGAATCTCTCCGAGAAAGATGAGACAAGTGGCTGATCTGGTCAGGGGGAAGGATGTAGAGGAGGCCCTCAACATTCTCCATTTTACTTTAAAGGCCGCTTCGACCCACGTGGAGAAGACCATCCGGTCGGCGGCCGCCAATGCGGTCAACATGGCTGGAAGCACACGTGTCAAAGTTGAGGATCTGTACATCAAAGAGGTTCAGGTGGACGGGGGGCCGAGCCTGAAGCGGTTTCGACCGCGGGCCATGGGTCGGGCGGCCCGGATTCTGAAGCGCACCAGCCACCTGAGTGTCGTTCTCGCTGAACGCCAAAAGAGATAGGAGGTGAATGGTTGGGACAGAAGACGAACCCGATAGGACTGCGGTTAGGTATCAATAAGACGTGGGACTCGAAGTGGTACGATGAAAGGAACTTCACCCAGTCTTTGAGAGAGGATTTGATGCTGAGGCGATATATTCGCAACCGCCTCCAGCGGGCGGGAATCTCAAAGATCGAGATCGCTCGGGCCCCTAAGACGGTGACCATCGATATCCATACGGCTCGGCCCGGGATTGTGATCGGCAGAAGGGGGGCCGAGGTGGATAAGCTGCGCGATGAGATTAAGCTTCTGATTAGCACTGAGGAGATTAAGAAGGAGGTCTACATTAACATCGCAGAGATCAGGCGACCGGAACTGGACGCCTATCTGGTGGCCGAGAATGTGGCCTCCCAGTTGGAACAACGGGTCTCATTTCGAAGGGCGATGAAGAAGGCGGTCAGCTCAACCATGCGGATGGGGGCCGAGGGGGTTCGGATTCTCTGCTCCGGCCGTCTGGGCGGGGCAGAGATGTCCCGCAGGGAAGGGTATCGGGAGGGACGGGTCCCCCTTCAAACCTTTCGCTCGGACATCGATTATGCCTCCGTGATCGCCCACACCACCTACGGTTGTATCGGGGTGAAGGTGTGGATTTGTAAGGGGGAGATTATCGGCTCACCCCAGGGGGCCGCCGCCCAGGGCTGAGGAGAGACAGAAGGGCCATTTTCAGGCGGAGAAGCTGAATATGTTAATGCCAAAGCGAGTGAAGTTTCGAAAGCAACAGAGGGGTCGAATGCGGGGAGAGGCCAAAGGGGGAACGGCCCTCGATTTCGGCGAATATGGCCTGCAAGCCCTCGAACCGGGGTGGATCACCAACCGGCAACTGGAGGCGGCCCGAGTGGCCATGACGCGCCATATCAAGCGGGGCGGGAAGGTGTGGATTCGCATCTTTCCGGATAAGCCTGTGACGATCAAACCGGCCGAGACGAGAATGGGGAAGGGAAAAGGGAACCCAGAACACTGGGTGGCAGTGGTCAAGCCGGGCCGGGTGCTGTTTGAACTGGAGGGGGTTCCGGTGGAGCTGGCCAGAGAGGCAGTGCGCCTCGCCGGAGGAAAACTTCCGATTAAGACACGATTCCTGGAACGGAAGGCTTTGAGGACGTGAGGCGATGAAAACTGAGCAGATTCGCGAGATGACAGTCTCAGAAATCAGAAGTCAACTCCACGACCTGGAGGAGGAGCTGACCAACCTTCGGTTCCAGAAGGTGACGAGTCAGTTGGACAACCCTCTTCGGGTGCGGATGGTCAGACGGGACATCGCCAGGTTGAAGACTGTCCTTCACGAGCACGAGGTAGGCATCAGGAAATTGTCCTGAGGCCGATGGGCGCAGAGAGGAGCACATAGTGGGACGAAACAAGCGAAAGGTCCGCACAGGGAAAGTGATCAGCAACAAGATGGATAAGAGCATCGTCGTCGCTGTGGAGCGATTGGTTCGGCATCCCAGGTACGAACGCGTGGTGAGAAGAACCAGCAAACTGAAGGCTCACGACGAGGAGAACCGGTGCCGGCCTGGAGATAGGGTGAAGGTGATGGAGACGCGGCCGCTGAGCAAGACCAAACGGTGGCGGGTGGTCGAAATTGTGGAGAGAGCCCCGGAAACAGAGTAGAGGGCAGAAGCGTTCAGTATGATTCAACAAGAGACCAAGATGAATGTGGCCGACAACACTGGGGCCAAACGCGTCCAGTGCATTAAGGTCTTAGGTGGCACCGGTCGGAGATATGCCGGCGTCGGTGACGTGGTGGTCGTCTCGGTCAAGGACGCCATGCCCGGAGGGACAGTGAAAAAGGGTCAAATGTCCAGAGCGGTCATTGTTCGCACCAAGAAGGAGACACCTCGGCGGGACGGGACGTACATCCGCTTTGATGAGAACGCAGCGGTGCTCATTACCGAAGCTGGAGAACCCAGAGGCACTCGGGTCTTCGGCCCGGTGGCCAGAGAGTTGAGGGAGAAAGGGTTCATGAAGATTATCTCCCTGGCACCTGAGGTTATCTGAGATGAAAGTGGCAAAGAACGATACGGTGCTGGTCATATCCGGCGACGATAAAGACAAAATGGGAAAGGTGCTGAGGGTGTTTCCTGACCGAGGACGGCTCTTGGTGGAAGGGGTCAACTTCATCAAAAGGCACACTCGACCCTCCCAGAGCAATCCCAAGGGCGGCATTGTGGAGAAGGAAGCCCCCGTTCACATCTCCAACGTGATGGTCGTATGCCCCAAATGCACCCTCCCTACCAAGGTGGGGACAAAGAAGCTGGAAGATGGCCGAAGAACCCGGCTGTGTAAACGATGCGGGGAGATCTTGGAGTAGCAACTGTCGTTCGCTTTTTGAGGAGAGAACATGGAGCTGCGATTGAAACGGGCGTACATCGATGATATCATACCAGTCTTGTCCAGGAAGTTTGGGTACAAGAATCCGATGGAAGTGCCCAAGCTGGAGAAGATCGTCGTCAACGTGGGGGTGGGTGAGGCGATTCAGAATGCCAAGGCCCTTGATGCGGCCCTGGAGGATCTGGCCGCCATCGTCGGTCAGCGGCCGGCCATCACCCGGGCCAAAAGGTCGATCTCCAATTTTAAACTGAGAGCAGGCATGGCCATTGGGTGCCGAGTGACGTTGCGACGGGCCAGAATGTATGAGTTTTTGGATCGACTCATCAACGTTGCCATGCCCCGTGTCCGCGACTTCCGGGGACTGTCAACAAAATCCTTCGACGGGCACGGCAATTATACCTTGGGTATCACTGAGCAGATCATCTTTCCCGAGATCGACTATGACAAGGTGGAGCGAATCCACGGCATGGATGTGACCATTGTCACTACGGCCAGGACCGACGAGGAGGCCTTCGAACTCTTGAAGGCCTTTGGTGTGCCTTTTCGCTTGACGTAGGCGGTTGACAGACTCTTCTTAGGGGAGAGCGGTGTGGCAAAGAAATCTTTGATGGAGAAAGCGAAGCGCAAGCCGAAATTTAGAGTGCGCCGATACAATCGATGCCATCGGTGTGGGCGAGCCCGGGGCTACTTGCGACAGTTCGGCCTGTGCCGCATCTGTTTTCGAGAATTGGCATTGCAGGGGCTGATCCCCGGGGTGACCAAGGCCAGTTGGTAAGCCGGGGGCGCGCCAGAATATTTTTTGGAACAACGGAGCTATACTATGATGACCGATCCTATTGCTGATATGCTGACCAGAATACGGAATGCATGCCAGGCAAAATACAAAAAAGTTGATGTTCCTGCCTCCAGGTTGAAACGGGAGATTGCCCGCATCCTGGTCGAGCAGAGGTTTATCAACTCATATACCGACATTGAGAAGGATCACCACACCTACCTTCGGCTCTATTTGAAATACGGTGAGAATGAGAGGCCCATCATCTCAGGCATTGAGCGGGTGAGCACCCCTGGGCTGAGGAAGTATGTGAGCAAGGATGAGGTGCCGAAGGTCCTCAACGGTTTGGGTGTGGCCATCCTGTCGACATCACAGGGGATATTGACCGATAGACAGACCAGGGAACTGGGGATCGGTGGAGAGGTGCTCTGCTACATATGGTAGATGGTGTTCAAACTGAGGAGGCGAAAGGTGTCGAGGGTTGGGAAGGAACCGATTGAAATCCCTCAGGGGGTTGAGGTCGAGATTCAAAAGAACAGGGTTCAGATCAAAGGGCCCAAGGGGACCCTCCGTCAGGAGATTCATCCCAGCCTAAAGCTGAGCCTGGAGGAGAGAACTTTGGTGGTCAGGCGGCCCTCAAATAACCCCCTTCACCGATCTCTCCACGGACTGACGCGGACTCTTCTGGCCAATATGGTCGAGGGGGTCACCAAGGGGTTTGAGAAGCGTTTGGAGATCTCGGGTGTGGGCTATCGGGCTGAGCAGCAGGGTCAGGTGGTTGTCTTGCAGATGGGCTATTCTCACCCCATCGTCTTCCGTCCGCCCGAGGGGATTGGAATCGACATCGAGAAGGGCACACGGCTGACCGTCTCTGGCATCGACAAGCAATTGGTCGGCCAGGTTGCAGCCAAGATTCGATCGTTTCGACCGCCGGACCCTTACAAAGCGAAGGGGATCAAGTACGAGGGCGAGTACGTCCGCCGTAAGGCGGGCAAAGCCGGGGTCTGATTGGAACTTCACAGACAGGGGAACGATGAAGAACAGGCATGTGGCAAAGCGGGAGGGGAGAGAGCGACGGCGGAGACATGTGCGGAGAAGGGTCTCGGGGACCCCAGACAGACCGAGGTTGACGGTCTACCGCAGCTTAAGGCATATTTATGCTCAACTGATCGACGATGTCAACCGGAGGTCCCTTCTGGCTGCCTCCAGCCTGTCGCCTGAGATTCGGGCCAAGAGGGGGGAGTTGAAAGGCAAGTGTGCAGTGGGTAGGGAGGTGGGAGCCCTGTTGGCAGAGAGAGCCAGAAGAGCAAAGATTACGAAGGTGGTCTTCGACCGCGCCGGCTACCTTTATCACGGGCGAGTGAGAGCGGTGGCCGATGGAGCGCGGGAAGGCGGGTTGGAGTTTTGAGCAACGACAAGAAGCGGACAGAAAGGAGCGGAAGGTTGGCAAAAGAGGAGGCGACGGAGTACGAATACATCGATCGGGTCCTCCACATCAATCGGGTGGCAAAGGTGGTCAAGGGGGGCCGGCGGTTCAGCTTTAACGCTTTGACCGTCGTGGGAGATGGACACGGTCGGGTGGGCATTGGGTTGGGTAAAGCGAACGAGGTCTCAGAAGCCATTCGGAAGGGCACCGAGATCGCCAAGCGGAATCTGGTGCAGGTCCCCCTGACCGGAGGAACGATCCCCCACCAGGTGATCGGTCGGTTTGGAGCCGCCAGAGTTTTGCTCAAGCCGGCTTCCCCGGGGACCGGGGTGATCGCCGGGGGCGCGGTTCGGGCGGTGGTGGAGTGCGCAGGGGTTCGGGATGTGCTGACGAAGTCGCTGGGCTCGCCCAACCCTCATAACGTGGTGAAGGCCACCATGGAGGGTCTGCTGAGGCTCAGGGACGCTCAACAGGTCTCAGAGTTTCGCGGCATCCCCGTTGAAGAGCTGGGCAGGTAGGGATATGGCAGTGAGGTTAAAGATTACGCAGAAAAGAAGCGCCATAGGGCGCCAGAAGAGGCAGAAGTTGACACTGAAAGCTCTGGGGATCCGGAGGATGAACCGGTCTGTGGTGCACAATGATACCCCACAGATCAGAGGGATGATCGCTAAAGTGAGCCATCTGGTGGAGGTGGAAGAGGTGAGGGATGAATAACGGATTGGAGGAGAGAGTGGCCAGGATTGAAGGGATATTAGAGCAGATGGCTGATAGACTGAACCATATGGATGAGAGACTGAACCATGTGGAGACCGAGATGACGGATTTGAGAAAAGAGATGCGGTGGATATGGGTGACCATGTTGGCGATCCTAATCCCTATGTGGGTGACCATAATGCTGACAGTGCTCTTCAAGGGGTAGAATGAAAAGACTGGCAGTAGTGATAAGCCGAGACGGATGGTCTTGGAGTTAGAAGATGGATTGTGGGCAGCTTAAGTTTTATGTTAAGGTCTGACTCCAGAGGTTCAAAATAGATAAAAGTGGTGCTTTTGCTATAGGGACATTCTTGTCGGGAATGCCAATAACGGCTATATGCGCCTCAGAGGGATATGCGATCGCCTCTGCTAAAGACAAGAAAGAAAAGCGGAAATTTCTAGAAGATGCTCGAAGTCAATAAAATATCTCGCACATTTTTTCTAATTCTGCTATTAATTATATTTGCTCGACCACTCCAGGCACGACAATCGCCTATTACTCTCAGTGTCATGGGTGGTTTCAGTCCGAATTTGAAAATCAAGTCTCTTTTGCCTTCTGACCAATACAACTTTGATATCGAACTCGCCGTATCATATCCAATTTACGGGAAAAACATCGCGCTATCACTACAAAGCGGAGTTATATACCATAAATTAACCATGAAAAGCGAATTCGAAACGAATACTGAAACAACCACTTTTATGGATAGGCGTCTAGCAATTCCCATTGAGATTTATGGGACATACCAATTGTCCTTTCACCACTTTTTTAGATTCACTGCTGGGTTTGGTATTGGAGCCTACTGGAGTCGTCTCACGAACGAAGCGCAGACCGGGCAACTTCCGCCCGCCAAATATCATATGAACAACCATTGGAAAAATCCACATGTGGCTTATTTTCTTGCTTTACAGGTTAAGATCATTTCTAAGTGGTCTGCTCAATTAATGGCGAAACAGCGTTACGCCCGCTTGGACTACGGAGTAAAAAGACAACCGTTTTATTTTGAATTGGATAAGATATTTATTCTTTGCGGCTTACAATATTCTCTGTACTGAATTGCCTAACTGCACACTCTGCTGCACAGGAGGTGAGGATGAAACTTAAACAGAAATTAGAAAAAGGTGAGTATGGAAAAAGAGCAGTGAAGGGGACAAAAGGAATAGTACTACTTGGTATTCTTACAATGTCTTTACTATCGCAGGTGGTATTAAGCGATGAACTGCCCATATCTGGCTACGTTCGTAGTCAGTATGAAGTTGGGGTGCAGGGGGTTGTGATAGAATACATAATCACGTATATTATTCATCTAATAGAAGATGTAGAGGACACTTACATTGCCTATCCAATGACTGATGAGAATGGTTATTGGGAAGATAGTGGCATAATTGGTGCTGGCGACGCCGAGATCATAGAAGCTCGTTGGAAGATTTATGGTGTACCGCATGGCTATTCTTTTGATTCCGGTGACGAGAGAGTGTGGGATTTCCCTGAGGAGAATCCGGAGCCACCATCGACAGATTTTTATATTGAATGTTTACCCTGTTGGTGTGACCCTGCTGACAATGATCATGACTGTATTGAGGACGAATTGCAGAGGGAGATCGCGGAAAAATTTTCTCCGGTACTCCACAAACATCCACTGGAAAGCCAGCCTGATTTGGCAGATTTTGATGGTATTCTTGTAGGTTTTAATAATCAACAGCATGTTTTAGACGCTTGGGGCAATGAGTTGGTTCGCGGACCGCCGCTTTCTAGTACTCCTCTTGAGGAATTTGACGATTGGTCTTCTAGTAACTCTATTGAGTTTACTGACTGTTGGTACTATTGCACTTATGCTGATGGTTCAATCCTCTCTGGTGCCTACATTGACTTCGATGATAGCGTTAGAGATATGGGTGCATCCGTGGATAATAGACCGCTTTATTACCACGTGTATAAAAGTGGCGAATATTACTATCTCCAATACTGGTACTTTTTGACCTTCAATGATTTGAGGCCGCAAACAGCTACATGGCATGAAGGAGATTGGGAACATGTGTCTATCAAATTGGCTCGGGACGGGGACAATTTCACTCCGGTCAAGGTAAACTTCTATCAACATACAATGGGTCACACCTTTACAGCAGCCGATTGCTGGTGGAGTCCAACCCGTGAGACCTCTTACGAAGGAATCCAACAGGGATATGATGAGAACCACACCCATTTACACATATGGCTTGCACGGAATTCTCATGCTTCATATAACAGATATGAGAAAGTGTATGACTTTTATGTAGATGCCTTTTTTATGGAGGAATGGTTTACGGATAACGTTGATTACAATTCATGTTGTGATTCGTACTTTGGCTATGATTTTCTCAGGAATCTGGGTGAGCTCCATAAAGCATATGAAACCCATGTCGAACCACACTGTCCTGAGGAGGGGCCTTGCTGTAGGCTCTTCAAGGGGCACTTCTTTCATGACGGAGGTGATGGGGATTATGACTGGCTATGCTACATCGGCTATATGGGAGACTTTTGGGCTGTGAGTGTTCCCATTTTTGGAGGAAATCGAACACCATCGCCGTGTAGCCCCGCTATGGGTGACGATCATGAATGGCTTCTTTTCTCGGAAGGCACAGGAGAAGACGGATTATTTGGCAACCCCCCCCACCACGGGGATGTAAATTGGATTCTTGACTCTATAACTGGGGCGAGGAATGGGTAGAGGACAACAATATCATGCCAGCGTCTGAGGATACAAGTCGGGCAGAGCTGGACGTGATCGATTATTGCAAACTTGAACAGCCATTGGTACCGCAAGACAGCCAGTATGTGATACAGATCCGTGAGTTTGAACGAGAGCACACCTATTTGGATTCAGTAGCTCTACTGACTGTTGATCATTCCCATCAAAAAGAGCTTGGTCTGACACCTAAAGGAGAGATGGTTTTTTACAAAAAAGAGTATGAGCCTATCTCGTGTGAGGACAGTGCAGGGATTGACTGTCTTGATCTCATCATTGAGCGGGACGAGGTATACTTTGAGGGGTTCGCTGGCGACTGGTTGGTCCTTGACTTCGGGAGGGTGAACGGTGCCCATCACATTCACTTCAAGGCGATCTCGGATCTGAAAGCGCCTCCCGTCTCTTCGATTGTGGTTCAGGTGGAGGATGAGGGGGGATGGCAGGAGGTGGGAAGGATTCATCCCA
>JBHIER010000090.1:0-9704 GCA_046760705.1 bacterium | reverse complement strand
GGCAGACTCTTTGAGGATAAAGAAGGAAGAGCACTCAGCGATATCTTTTAGGATAGGGAGCGGGGTCAACCTCACACCCAGGGAAAATGTTCTGGTGGTCCTCGATGGAGGGATTTATTTCCGTACTTCGACCTGGACAGATACCTATCTTGGCCCAAGATTTCCGCGAAACAAAGAGGAACGGGAGTATAGCTATAAAGCCATTCCTTTTTATGGGGCCGGGATCGACGTGGACGTCAGTAAATGGCTCGATTTTCGGCTTGGGTTTAAGAAATGGTTGTACAAAAACACATATACACGTGATAGGTACTACCATAACGAAGGGAAATTCTATGAAGTAGAGGACGCCTCTACTTCAGCCCCTATGGACATTTACATCGGGGCCGCGATACAGTTTAAGAGCCTCATCTTCGACGTCCAGGTCGATGACGACTTTCTCAATCACGGACCCAACTTCCTCAGCGGCTATGAGGGAAAGCTCTTTCCACGGGTTTCGGTGACTTACGACTTCAAATGAAGTCTTAAACCATAGGGTTAGAGAAATGCCGGCTCTTCTTCAGGGCCGGTATTTCTCTTTTTCGGTCACTTTCCCGCGCCTTTGGGAAAGTTTCCTCTTGACAACCTCCCTTTATATCAATATCTTATTGTAGTTTCAGGCACTCTCATGGTGAGTGCCTATTTTTTACGAACGACCGTTGTGGAACAAGACGTTGAAGAGGTGAGTCTATGGCTGAGAAAGAGATCGCCGATAACGAGAAAAAGAGCGCCGAGAAGAAGAGGAGAACCAGAAGGGGGCCGGGGAAGAGGGTAGAGGCTCTTGTCAAGGAGGTGGACACATACAAGAAGCAACTGGAGGAGTGCCAGGACAAATTCTTGAGGCTGGCGGCTGACTTCGACAATTTTAAGAAGCGAACGGCCCGGGAGTTCAGCGAGCTGATGAAGAGCGCCAACGAAGATCTCATCTCCCAGCTCATTCCTGTTGTGGACAATTTTGAACGGGCCCTGGCGGCTGCCACCTCGTCGGCCGACTTCGACTCCTTTCATAAAGGGGTCGAGATGATTTACCAACAGTTGAAGGATATGCTGCAAAGGCAAGGGGTGAAGGAGATCGAGGCCGTTGGCCTGCCCTTTGACCCTCACAGGCACGAGGCGGTCCTGGTGGTCGAAAAGAAAGAACACCCCCCGGAGACAGTGGTCGAAGAGGTGGAGAGGGGCTATATGCTGAACGACAGAGTCCTGCGCCCGTCAAAGGTGGCCGTAAACAGATAGTGTCTCCCCTTGTCTTCCTCAGTCACCGAGACACGCCCCGGAGGATAGATGTTTTATCCAACGGAGCACGGAGGACAAATTGGAGTATTGGTTGGAGTGGTGGATCGCGTCAGGATCTGAATCTGCGGGACCTGCGGACTGGCTCCAAGATTTTCAATACACCAATAATCCAACACTCCAGTACTCCTGTATTTCTAAAGATCTCTGTGCCTCTGTGGCGAACAATCTAGGACAGAAGATATCCCACTATGGCAAAGCGTGACTATTACGAGGTGTTAGGGGTGGATCGGAACGCCTCCGAAGATGAAATAAAGAAGGCCTACCGAAAAATGGCGATGAGGTACCACCCCGATAGAAACCCAGGCGACAAGCACGCCGAGGAGAAGTTCAAAGAGACGGCCGAGGCCTATGAGGTGTTGAGCGATCCCCAGAAGCGGTCGACTTACGATCAGTACGGGCACGAAGGGCTCAGTGGAGCCTTCAGCAGAGGCGGTTTCCAGTGGTCCGACTTCACCCATTTCAGGGACTTTGAGGATATTCTGGGCGACCTCTTCGGAGGCGGCTTCTTCGGGGATATTTTCGGAACGCGGCGGGGGACGACCAGACGCAGGGGAGCGCAACGGGGCAGCGATCTACAGGTCAGGCTGAAACTGACCCTGGAGGAGATCGCCAAGGGGGTGGAGAAGAAGATTAAGTTGACACGAATGCAACTCTGCTCTGCCTGCGGGGGGACCGGCGCCAAGAGCACAGGTGGCATGAAGATCTGTCCCTCGTGTCACGGATCCGGAGAACTGCGCCAGATGTCTCGCTCTCTCTTCGGACAGTTTGTCAACGTCATCCCCTGCAGAACCTGCGGCGGCGAGGGGCAGCTCATCGATCAACCCTGTCCGAGCTGTGCCGGCCAGGGGAGGGTTCGCGGGACCAGCACCATTTCGGTAAAGGTGCCGGCCGGTGTGGCCTCCGGGAACTACATTCCCATTCGGGGTCAGGGAGATAGCGGGCCTCGAGGCGGGTCCGCAGGCGATGTCGTCGTCTTTATCGAGGAGAAGGACCACCCCCATTTTGAACGGCACGGTGATGACATCATCTATCAATTGGCCATCGGCGTCCCTCAGGCCGTTTTGGGCGATGAGGTGGAGGTTCCGACCCTCACCGGGAAAGTCCGAATGCACATTCCTCCCGGCACCCAGTCGGGCAAAATATTCAGGCTGAAAGGGAAAGGTATACCCCATCTGCACGGATACGGCAACGGCGACCAGCTGGTCAAGGTCGTCGTCTGGATTCCCACCAGATTGACCGCCGAGGAGAAACGACTCTTTCAGGAGTTGGCCGGCCGAGAGGAATTTTACCCGCCCAAGAGCGGGAAGGGATTCTTCGGCAAGATGAAAGAGGCCTTTGGAGTATGAGCCAGATTTGAAGACCATTTCGGAAACGAGCTTTTACGCCCCCCCAGAACAGATCCAGAATGACACTCTTCATCTGTCCGGTCAGGAAGCGAAACACGGCCATCGGGTTTTGCGGTGTACTGTGGGCGATCTCATTACGGTGGTGGACGGCTGCGGAGGGGAATACGTGGTCTCCGTTGAAAGCACCAGCAGGGAGCGGATCGATGGCAAAATTCTCCGCCGTCGGAAGGGCCGGAAAGAGCCCTCCTCCCAAGTAACGCTGGCCCAGGCCCTGTGCCGCGGCCCCAAGTTCGACACGGTGGTGGAGAAAGCCACAGAACTTGGGGTGCGGGCTGTTTTTCCTACCATCACGGAGAGATCTCTGCCCCCACCGGATAATGAGCACCTTCAGACTCGGATGAGTCGGTGGCGCAAGATAGCCATTGGAGCTATGAAGCAGTCGGGACGAGCCCTGTTGCCCAGGATAGAGCCAGCGCTTTCCTTCGATTCGGTCCTCTGTATGTTGGACGACTTCGATCTGTCCCTCATCGCCTGGGAGGGTGAGAAAGAGTCGGGTTTGGCCCGCGCCCTAAAGGGTGCTCATAGGACCGAGAAGGTCCTCATTCTCGTCGGCCCGGAAGGTGGGTTCAGCCAAGGAGAGGTAAGGCGGGCCATTACGGCCGGGGCTCTTCCCTTTTCCCTCGGGCCGCGGCGACTGAGGACGGAGACAGCCGGTCTGGTGAGCCTGTCACTGCTGCTGTACGAGCTTGGAGATCTGGGCAATCCCTAACGAGGGGAAGACCGGAAATCTAAAATCAAACGTAACTATTCAGCCTACCTCTCTGGAGAACTTCAGTACACCTGTCATTCCGGTTCCGACGATAGGAGGATGCCGGAATCCCCTTATCGAATGCGCAGATTCCTCCACTGTGCTCTGCTTCAGCCGGAATGACAGTCCATAGCTCAGTACACGTTATGCGTTTTTTGGTGAATGATGCAGAACACATAACACAGAGCTGATGACTGTTCTGATACTATAGAGGAACATGGACCGGATCGGAGTTGCATCACAGGAGAGAGGAACGATGCATAGGAGGGGCAGGAGGCGTCTGTCCGTTGCCCTGGTCTATCCCAACGCCTACGGTGTGGGCATGGCCAATCTCGGCTTTCAAACGGTCTATCGGCTCCTCAACGAAATAGACGGGGTGCGGTGTGAGCGGGTTTTTTTGGACCAGGAGGGCACAGACGTCCGTTCCCTGGAGACAGGCCGGCGCCTGGCCCACTTCCACATCATCGCCTTTTCCCTCTCCTTTGAACTCGATTACCTCAATGTGGCTCAGATGTTGGTCTCGGCCGATCTGCCACTACGATCTTCGGACCGTGACGGGACCTCGCCCTTGGTTATGGCTGGGGGGGTGAGTGTCACACTGAATCCAGAGCCCTTGGCTCCCCTCATCGATCTGTTTGTCATAGGGGAGTCGGAAGAGGTTCTGGAGGCCGTTATCGACTGTTATGAGATCCACCAGCGGGCCCGTTCTTCCCGTCAGGAGACACTTCTGGCCCTGGCTCAGATCCCGGGGGTGTACGTCCCCCGGTTTTACGCCTTTGAATATGTTGCCGGGGGAATTTTGGCCAAGATCGAACCGATCCAAAGGGTCCCCTCGAGGGTCCGGAGGCAATGGCTTCAGGAGATCGATTCGGTCCAGACTTTCTCTCCCATCGTCTCCCCGCAGAGCCATTTTAGAGATATGTTTCTGGTGGAGGTGGGGCGGGGCTGTCCCAGAGGGTGCCGGTTCTGTGCCTCTGGATATATCTATCGACCCTTCCGCTGTCGATCGAAGGAGGCCCTTATCTCCACGATCGGTGAGCAGGGAGAGGGGACGAAAAGGATCGGACTGGTCGGTTCGGCTGTCTCAGATCACCGGGGGTTTGAGGATCTGTGCGTCGAGCTGGTCGGCAGAGGTTATCAATTGGGTGTCTCCTCCTTCCGGGCCGACGCTCTCACTCCCCGTCTGGTCGAAACCTTCGTTCAGGGCGGGATGCGGACCCTCACCCTGGCCCCTGAGACCGGATCCGAATGGCTTCGCTGGCGAATCCACAAGAACCTGACCGATGAGGAGATTCTGGCCGCGGTCCGGGCGGCCTCGGCCGGTGGTATGACCAATCTGAAGCTCTATTTTATGGTCGGTTTTCCCTTCGCAGAAGAGGACGAGATCTCGGCCATACTTTCCTTGGTGAAGAGGATACACCGCGAGTTCTTCGCTCCAAAGAGCAAGAGAGGAAGGGTAACCGTAAGTGTGCACCCCTTCGTCCCCAAACCATCGACGCCCCTTCAATGGAGTCAGATGGAGGAGGCGGGATCGCTTGCGAGGCAACTGGCCCGGATCGAGAGCGGCCTTCAAAAGATCTCCAGGATAAAGGTGACCCCGAAAAGTCCGAGAAGGGCCCTTCTGCAGGGGCTCTTCTCGGTGGGCGATCGGCGAGTGGGCGAGGCCATTTGCCACAAAGTCCAGGACCGGATTCATTGGAAGAGAGCCTGGCAGAAGGCAGGGATCGAACCCGAGCCCTACCTCTATCGCCAGAAAGCTTTTGAGGAGATTCTACCCTGGGACGTGCTCGATTCGGGGATCAGTAAAAAAGCTCTGTGGAATGAGTATGAGACCATGCGGACTTTGGCGCCCCAGAGGGAGGCCTCACGCCTTTGACGGGCGCTGCTTCACCACTTTTTCCACACGCCCAGACCGTACACACTGCACACAGACGTTCATCTTCCTCGGTGTGCCGTTGACCATAACCCGGATTCTCTGCAGGTTCGGCATCCATCTCCGCTTGGTGACGTTGTGGGCATGGCTGATCTGGTTGCCGGCCATGGGTCTTTTACCGCAAATTTCACACTTTCTTGCCATCTTCTTTCCTCGTTCGTAATATCAGTTCTTGCGTACCTCTGAAATATTTTATACGTATGACCAAAAGAACGGGCCCAAAAATAAGGTTTGAATGGAGCAAAAGCAAGCATTTTCGTGGCCGGAGCCAAAGAAATTCGGCAGCCCGCCACCACCGTCTCAGACCAGAAGCAATGTTTCCCCATCCGAATGTGGGGTCGATCATCCCGAATCTTCCCTCAGCTCCAGGGCGTCCTTGGTGTGCCTCGAGTTGATAGATTTTTGGCTTGACGTTCAGAAAATGGGATAGTATATTTCGAACAGTGCGGCTGGTCAGACGTGGGTAAAATTGGAGCAGATAGCGATGATTATCCGCCCACCGTGCCGGTCGTAGTTCCGGATCTTGATGAAGTCAAGGAGTTTGCTGCCAAACTGCACGCTGAGGAGAAGGCGTGGAAAGGCGAGGCCATTGGATGGCAGGCAGAGTATGACCCGAAACGACCGAATCCACCGCTTGATTCCAAGATGACCTTCACACTTGCGGATTCTGTCTCGGTGAAAGTGGTAACCAAGGGTTACGTCATCCTTGAGAATCCAAAAATGCGGTCATATCTCGATGACCTATTACTGAACAGATTCTGGCCGGTCACTCAAAGAACTTTACAGGCTACAAATTATGAGTATGCTCCACAGAAAAATCCTGAAACTACTTTTACGTTGGCCCCAACATTGCAACGTTCCCTAAGCTTTATTCTCTTTGATGGAAGGACAGTTTTTTCAGGGGACAATTGAACTGTTCGACAACATTTTGGATGCTCGAGAGTAAACTCTTTCTTTCCTTGTCAAAACAGAATGATCCGAAAATAGTTTTTGACGTTCTTGGAAATTCACGTCCGGTCGGAAGGAGACATCTCGGAAATTCTACAATTTTTGAAATGGACTTACGGAGGCAACCGTGATCGAGAAAGTTGTCCGAAAGGGGAACCTGCAGGAATTCTCAGAGGTGAAGGAGAACCTCGCTTACTGGTTGTCCAAGACTCCCGATGAGCGCGTGGCTGCGGTTGAGCACTTAAGGAGAGAGCACGATGGAAGTTCAGCAAGACTTCAGAGATCTGCTCGCGTTGTTCAACGCTCAGGAAGTTGACTACATAGTTGTTGGGGCTCACGCTCTCGCATTTCACGGAGCCCCACGGTACACGGGAGACATGGACATACTTGTGCGCCCTGATTCGGAAAACGCTCAACGCATTCTCCGTGCGCTTGGGGAGTTTGGTTTTGGTTCCCTTGATCTGAAGGTCGAGGACTTCACAGTTCCTGACAAGGTAGTCCAGCTTGGCGTGGCACCGGTCCGCGTGGATATTGTAACGGCGATTACCGGAGTGTCTTGGGAAGAGGCATCTGTAGGTCGGGTGCCAGGACCCTACGGGGACATCGAGGTGTACTACATTGGAAAACAGCAATTCATTCAAAACAAGCGGGCTGTAGGAAGAAAGAAAGATCTGGCGGACCTGGAAGCGCTCGGCGAGGAGTAACCATCGGATAACAAGGAGTCGCCGAACAAGTCAATGAGTGGTCGAATAGGGTCACATCCGCAGCCCCGCCGATCGGTTGCGCAAAGAGAGAGAATGAGAAGTGTGCCTGACCGCGTACTTGGCCGTCCATGAGAGATCATGCCGCCGTATGAGATAGAACTCACCGAAGACGCCAAGGCGGACCTTGGATGGTACCGTGCGCTTGAGCAGAAGACTGTTCTATCGCAAATCAAGCAACAGGTGCGGCACGAACCGTTGGCGGAGACGAAGAATCGGAAGATGCTTCGCCATAGCCCGCTCGCACCATGGGAACTACGCGTCGGGAAGTACTGCGTGTTCTACCATGTTCTCGAGGGATCGGCTATTGTGTCAGTTGTCGCAAATATGAGCAGGAGTTTCTGGCCTTTAGTTATGCCTATCGGCCGGAACGCGGGGCAGGGGAGGACACAAGGTGTGACGACATCAGCACTGCTACGCTGTTTGAAAGAGCTCGCTACGCGCAAGCTGTAATTGATGAGTATTGTGGGGGCAAACGCGACAACCTATTCATTGCTAAGATAACAACGAGGAACAATCGAAGGAAGGTACTCAAGTACCGATGGAGCGGACACCGAACAAGTCGATCGGAGTCTCCCCATCATCACCTTTCGATGTTGCCGCAACAGAAATGAAAGAAGACGACAGACTGGATATCTCAGATATTGAATCTGGGAATCTGCTGGAGATCTTCATGAGGATTCATCACAGCAAGTTTGGGACCCCATCCTGATCTGTGGCACCAAACCAGCGACTGTACCTGACCAGTGTTCCACTTTTGCCCCCCACCGCTGGGTGAGCCAAAAGTGAGACGTACGGGGGAGATATGAATGTTGTCGCCCGTCAGAGAAGCGTAAGGAGACCATCGCCCGAGATGGACCTCTCCTCTCCTGTTCAATATTTGAGGGGGGTGGGGCCAAAAAAGGCTGCTCTTCTGAAGACCGTGGGGATAGAGTCTATTGAGGATCTGCTCTATTACATTCCGCGCCGACACCTGGACCGGAGCAAGCTTGTTCCCATCTCCCAGTTGAAGCTCAACTGCGAGGCCACTGTGGTTGGCCGGGTGGAAACTTTCAGTTTCACGGCGGGCAGACGACCACGGTTTGTGATGGTGTTGAGCGATGCCAGCGGAACTCTCAACTGTGTCTGGTTTCAGGGTATCAAGTGGGTCCAAAAGGCCTTCAAAGTCGGCGACACAGTGGTGGTCAGCGGCCAGGTGCGTTGGTATCAAGGCAAACAGATGCCTCATCCTGAGTTTGAGATTCTCTCCGACAAAGGGGACGGCGATCTTCTCCACACCGGCCGGATCATTCCGCTTTATCCCACCACGGCTGAGCTGAAGCTGCAATATTTAGACAGCCGGGGGTTCCGCCGGATTATTAAACCGGCTCTAGATCAGTTCGGAGACCGCATTGCCGAGACCTTACCTGAGTCGGTGGTCAATAGGTGTGCGCTTCCTACCCTGTCCCAGGCCTTGTGTGATATCCATTTTCCCACCACTATGGAGGATGCGGAGAGGGCGCGGCAGAGGTTGGCCTTCGATGAACTTTTCTATCTGGAACTGATGCTGGCCCTGCGCAAGAGGAGGCGGGTTCAGGAGCAGGAGGGGATCGTCTTCGAGAGAGTGGGAGAGAGGCTGTCGCGCCTGCTGGAGAAACTCTCCTTTCAGCTCACCCCCGCCCAGAAGAGGGTCATGCGACAGATCCGGGCCGACATGCGCAGCCGGCCGATGAATCGTCTGCTCCAAGGCGATGTGGGTTCAGGCAAGACCATTGTGGCTCTGATGACGATGCTCATTGCCGTGGAGAATGGCTATCAAGCTGCCCTCATGGCCCCCACTGAGGTTCTGGCCGAACAACACTATCTGACCATCGGTGGGCTGCTGGAGGAGTTGGGGGTCCAGGTGACACTGCTGGTAGGCCGGATGAGGAAGCCCCTTCGGGAAAAAGCGCTCCGGGCTATCGAAGACGGCAGCACTCAGATTATTATAGGGACCCACGCCCTCATTCAGGAGGGTGTGAATTTCAAGCGGTTGGGTTTGGTTATTATCGACGAACAACACCGCTTTGGGGTGATGCAGCGGGTCACTCTGCGCCAGAAGGGTCTGCACCCGGATGTGCTGGTCATGACCGCCACACCTATACCCCGGACCCTGGCTTTGACCCTGTATGGAGATTTGGACGTTTCAGTCATCGACCAGATGCCCCCGGGCAGAAGGGAGATCATTACCGCCTGGCGCGGGGAGAACAGAAAAGAGGAGATATACGAATTCCTGCGAGAATTGATCAAAAAAGGTGGCCAGGTGTATATTGTTTTTCCATTGGTTGAGGAGTCGGAGAAGGTAGACCTCAAAGCGGCCACGGAGAGTTATGAGCACATTCGTCAGAAGGTTTTTCCAGAGTACAGGGTAGCTCTGCTCCACGGTAGGATGAAGAATGTGGAAAAAGACCGGATCATGACCTCCTTCAAAAATAGGGAGATCGATGTGCTCATCAGCACCACTGTCATCGAGGTGGGGGTGGATGTGCCCAACGCCACGGCCATGCTCATCGAACACGCCGAGCGTTTCGGACTGGCCCAGTTGCATCAACTGAGAGGCC
>JBHIER010000089.1:0-9731 GCA_046760705.1 bacterium | reverse complement strand
GGGCAACCTCTCCGCGTACCCTCACAAAGAGCTCATACTCCAGAGCACCTATCCGCTCCTCTGCCCCCAACACTTTGGCCTCGTACTCCTTCAGCTCCGGGGTGATGAACCGCTCGGCGTTCACCAGTGTCTGTTTGCGGATATAGTCCTCAGGCACCTTGGGCAGGTTGGGTTTGGTGACTTCGATGTAGTATCCGAACACTTTGTTGTAGAGGACTTTTAGGGATGCGATTTTTGTCCGATCTCGCTCCTTCTGCTGCAGCCCAGCGATCCAGTCCTTGGCGTCCAGGCGAAGAGTCATCAGCTCATCCAACTCAGCATGATAGCCCTGGCGTATGAGGCCTCCTTCCGTCAGGGACAGGGGTGGATCGTCCACAATGGTCTGTTCAATCGCCTCCACGATATCTCCCACCTCCTCCAACCCGGCGTGCAGGCCGGCGAAGAGGTTTGAGCTGCCTTGCGACGCTGCCTGGCGCAGACCCGGCACAGCCTTCAAGGACTCTTTGAGGTTCACCAGATCGCGGGCGTTGGCGCGGGCGGTACACACCTTGGCCGTCAGACGCTCCAGATCACCACACCTCTTCAGAGGGTCGATGAGTCCGCCCCGCAGAGACGAGTTGGTCACCAGTTCCTCCACTGCATCCAGCCGGGAGCGGATCTCTTCCACCTTGAGCAGCGGTTTTTGGAGCCATCCCCTTAAGAGCCGCGCCCCCATCGGGGTCCTGGTCCGGTCCAGGATGGCCAACAGAGTCCCCCGGCGATCTCCGGCCAGAGAGGTCGTCAACTCCAGATTTTCCTGGGTGGATGGATCGACGATCATACTCTCTGAGCTGGTGTAGGGGACGAGGTTTCGAATGTGGGTTAGCGGCCCCTTTTGGGTCTGCTGAAGATAGTTGAGGACAGCGCCGGCGGCGCAAAGGCCACCGGTCAACTCCTCACATCCAAAGCCCTTCAACGAATGGGTCCCGAAATGGACCAGCAGCCTCTCGCGAGCATAATCGGAGGCGAAGATCCAATCGTCGCAAGGGCTGACGGTGAGTTGAGGAAACCGTTCACCGATCAGATTGCCCTCCTCTCGGAACCAGGTCTCAGGCACGACGATCTCCGCGGGGTTCACCCGCTGCAGCTCATCGAGCAACTGCTCCTCGTCCAGTTCGGTCACGGTGAACTCCCCTGTGGACAGATCGACCGCCGAAAACCCGTACCCCCCTGTGTCCTTATAAATTCCGGCCAGGTAGTTGTTCGTTTCCTCTTTGAGCAACCGGTCTGAAAGGGCCGTGCCTGGGGTGACGACCTCGACAACTTCCCTTTTGACAATGCCTCTGGCCTTTTTGGGATCTTCCACCTGCTCGCAGATGGCCACTTTGTATCCGGCTTTCAGCAACTTGGACAGATAGGTGTCGAGGGCATGATGGGGGATGCCGGCCAGCGGCACCCTGCCCGAGGACCCCTGGCTTCTGGATGTGAGAGCCACACCCAAAACCTTGGCTGCCACCTCGGCGTCCTCGTAGAAGGTCTCATAAAAATCGCCCATACGGAAGAAGAGAATCGCGCCCTGATGCTGACGCTTTATGCTCATATACTGCTCCATCATGGGCGTTGGCTTAGACATCCCACTTCACCTCACTGGATACCTTTGACCACAATCTGGGGCTTGAACCCCTCCTCCTTCTCCAAACGCTCGGCAACAGGTTGCGCCTCTTCTCTTGTGGTATAAGAACCGACTTGAACTGCGTGCAGAAACTTCCCATCTTCCTTGAACTTAGATACGATCTCGACCTCGTACCCTTTTTGTGAGAGCAGATCGTGGAGCTTGATAGCGTTCTCTTTGTGGGCGAAGGCTCCCACCTGGACGGTGTACATCTGTGGGGCCTGCGGGTTGGATGCGGTCCCCTCAATCAGGAACCGTTCATAGCTTTGGGGGCAATGCTCGACCACGCGGCGGTAGTATCTCTGGGCGGCGGCAGTATCGCCGAGCTGCTCATAACACTGGCCAAGCCTGTAGAGAGCTGTCCCCTTCAACTGCTGGCCGAAGGGCGAGTCGGCAATCTTCTCGTACTCAGAGCACGCTTCGGCGTATCTGCCCAGGGCAAAAAGGGCGTCTCCGGTGCCGAGAACGGCCCAGTCGTACAGAGCGGACCTGGGATATCTGGTCAGAAATTTTTGCCATTCGGTCAGGGCCGAATCGGGGTGCCCGGCAGCCAGATAGGAGGAGGCCGACCAGTACGAAGCATCGTCACCATACTCGCTCGCAGGATAGATCCTCTCAAGATCGCGGAACATCCTCCCAGCCGTAACATAATATCCCTTGGCGTAGTGGTATTGACAGATGGCGTACAGAGCGTCGTCGGCCAGAGGATGGGTGGGATGGTCGATCCACAACGACCGGAAGTACTTTTGAGATTTTGCTCCATCGAGCTCCAGCTTGCCCAGATAGTAGAGAGTGTTCGGGTCGTCAGGGTGGGAGGCTAAATATGCTTCAAACTTGCTCTTGGCATCGTCAAACCTTCCGGCTTCATACAGTCGTACCCCCTCCTCGTATTCCGAGGCATCGATGGCCTGATAAATCCCACTTGCAAAAAATAAAAACGGGAAAAAGACAAGAATCTTAACAAATAGCCAGCGCATCATTTATCACCATCATCGCCTGACCACTCCATGTCATCGCCCGACTCGACCGGGCAATCCCCTCCATCCAATCGGATTTAAGGCTTTAAGCACCTGTTTTTCCTGTCATTCCGGACGTGTTCCGGAATCCCTGTCCCTGTGTATAAAAGGGTCCTCGCCTGTTGGCACACAACCAGGAGATTCCCCGTAAATCATCAGATTCGCCCAAGAGTTCCATGCCCATGAAGCCTATCTGTCTTGCTTATGACACTTGACCTTCACTAAATTCCCTTTAAGCAGCCGAGTAATTCAGAACTGCACCATCAGACCTATCAATATGAATAATTCCATCATCCTGTCGGGTCTCCACATCGAAATTCCATCAATTTCTACACCGACTTCAATCACTGCTTTTAGCCTCCAGACTGAAGAAACGTTCTCCACGCCTTACACTCCGGGCACCTCCACAGCGGTTCCTGAGAAGAGTGGCCGCAGCTTTTGCACCGGAATAGAATGTCGACGCTGGTGTTCTCCTCCAACTCCAAGGCGTAAGCAACTGCCCGGCTGTCATCTCCCTTGGCGTGATAGCATTTGACGAGACACCATCTGGCCTGTTGCGATTCCGGTTCTTGCTCCAGAGCCCTGTGGCACAGATCGATGGCCTCCTCAATGTTGCCCATCTTCATCAAAATGGTGACCAGGGCGAAGAGGGGGCGCAGATCCCCTGGGGTCCGATCGATCAAATTCTGATAGATCTGAGCTACTGAGCCGAAATCTCCGAGGTCAAAGTGAGCCTTTTCCAGACGTCCGAAGCTGAGATAGGCATGCTCCGGAACAGTTTCCATCAATTTCTTCCAGTATGTGATGGCGTCGTCGAGCCGACGCTCTGCCACATACGAATCCCCCAGATAGAGATAAGCCGGCGTGCAATGCTCATCGATCCGTATCGCCTCCTTATATTTCAAACGTGCCTGGTGATGCTCACCCTTCTCGTCCAGGGTCTGTCCGGCGCAGACCTTATAGAGCGCCAGCAGCTCTCTGTCCTCCTCTCCCTGAACCCTTTGAATCTGCTTCACTGTTTCAAAGGCCCTGTCCCACTGTCCGGTCTCCTCACAGATCCTCAACAGAGTTTCCAGAGCCCACACCTCTTTTTTGTCGTGGGACAGTATCTCCTCCACGAGATGACGGGCCTGGGCGTATCTTCTGGCCGTCACATAATCCGACGCCATTGCTCGTAAGACATCGGTTCGCTGGGTGGGAGAGAGAGCTCGGACTGTCAAACTCTTGTGGAGTTTCAGAGCCCGTTCAACGTCACCCTCCTCGCGCAGCAGGTTCCCCAACTTTAGATAGGCGTCGACATTATGCGAATCGATTCGAACGCTCTCACGCAACTTCTGCAGAGCAGTCTCCCTATCGCCGGAAACCAAGGCGTTCAGGGCCTCGACATATGGGGTGTTCTTCCCTCCGGGCTTCCGCTTCTTGAAAACGGCCCACACAAGCAATAGAACAGAAAAGAGAGCCGCACTCAAAACAATAATGAGAACCGTATTTTCAGTCATCTGGACCTCCCTCACCGGTTGGAACCGCGGTGCAGTCGTCCCCTCTTATCAAGGCCGTTGCTCAGGTTTCGGCCCCTCCTCGCTCTCCTCCAGCGGAAGATTGCGCAAGGCAGTCAACTCCTCCCCAAGCCTTCTATTCTCTCTTCGACAGGATTTCAACTCCGATTTCACCCGAACGAGCTGAAAGGTGGCCACAATGAACCAGACCAAAAGCCCGATAGCAAAGGCAACAAAGAGGGCAAAATAGAGGGGCAACTCCGGGCTGACCCACTTGCCGATGTGAACAATCACCCGCTCCTCTTGGTTCTGCAGCGAAAACAACAAGATCAAAATAATAATTGCAGCCACGAAGACCCACCTGACGATCCACATCTTTCTCTCCTTTTCGTTAAAGTTAAGAACCCACGACCTCTCCCCAGAGCGTCCAACCTCTGGCATCTACAATCTTTGTGCTAATGAGCGAACCCACCTTCGCCTGCTGGGAGTCAAAGACGACGGTCTTGTTGGTCCGGGTGCGGCCGGTCAACTGACCATTCCCCTTCTTGCTCTCCCCCTCCACTAAGACCTCCACCACCTGGCCGATGAGCCCCCTATTTTTCTGATGGGTGATCGCTCTTTGCAGAGCAATAATACGTTCCAACCGTTGGCTTTTGACGGCCTCGGGGACATCGTCGGCAAGATCGGCCGCCTCAGTCCCAGGGCGAGGGGAATATTTGAAGGTGAAGGCCGAGTCGAACCCTATCGCTTCAACCATCTCCACAGTGGCCTCAAAATCATCGTCGGACTCACCGGGAAATCCGACGATGAGATCGGTGGTGACACTCACCGCAGGAATAATCTTCCTGATCTTAGAGATCAACCCAAGATACTCATCCGCCGTATATCTTCTGTTCATGGCCCTTAAGATTCGCGTCGAACCAGACTGAAGGGGAAGGTGCAGGTGCTCACAGATTCTATCTCCCTCGGCCACAGCATCGATTATCTCATCCCCCATATCCTTAGGATGGGACGTGGTAAAGCGTATCCTGTACAGACCATCAACCCGATCAATCCTGCGGAGAAGCCCAGCAAAGCCGATGTTCCCATCTTGGTAGGCATTGACGTTCTGGCCCAGCAAAGTCACCTCTTTACAATTTTGGGAAGCCAGCTCTGAGATTTCGGCCATAATCTCGTCCACCGGTCGACTCCTCGCTCTTCCCCGCACATACGGCACCACGCAGTAAGAACAGAAGTTGTCGCAGCCCCTCATCACCGCCACCCAGGCTTTCACCCCCCTAATTCGGGTCGGGATCACATTGGAATACGTCTCCTCTCCTGAAAGAGCCAGATCGGTCAGGGGATGGGCGTTCAAATGAGCCAACAGAGTCGGCAAATGGCGATACGCATCCGGACCCACCACCAGATCGACCCACGGGGTTTTCTGGTGGATCTTCTGGCCCAGCCTCTGGGCCATACACCCGCAGAGTCCCAAGACGAGGCGGGGATCCTTGAGTTTGAATCGCCTCAACTCACCTAAGCGACCGAAGACCCGTCGTTCGGCATGTTCCCGGACACTGCACGTGTTGACTAAGATAACTTCGGCCCGATCCAGGCTTTCGCTGGGCTGATAACCGCTCCGAGTCAATATGCCGGCCATCAGCTCCGAATCGTACTCGTTCATCTGACAGCCGTAAGTCTCTATGTAAAATGTCTTCTTCTTTACTCTGGCCATGGACTCAGTGAAATCAGTGGTTCAATAGCGGCCTTGGTTTGCTCCGATCCCATTTAACCATAATCAAAATACGATTTTACTCAAGCCTTGTCAACAAAAAAGTGACTGCGTCACAACAGTCACTTCAGAATCTTCCCATCTCATCTTTCTCTCAGACCACTTTTCTGAGGCGACCAAAATTTTTGTCTCCCACCACTTTTGTGAACTCAGCCTCCACCATCTGTCCCATCAACTCGTCACCCCCATCGACCAAAACCCGGAGGTAATTGTCTGCCAGACCGGTCAGCATTCCCGTCTCCCTGTCTTTTCTCTTCTCCAATAGAACCTGGAGCCTTCGACCCAGGAAGGACTGTCTGAACCGATCCATCTTGCGAGCTCTGAGCTCCCTGAAGTGGCGGCTTCGCTCTTTGCGAACCTCCGCTGAAACCTGATCCGGCAGAGCTGCCGCCGGTGTTCTCGGCCTCTGGGAATAGTTAAAGACGTGCAGATAGGCCAATCTCAGACTCTCCACAAATTCATAGGATCGTCGGAAGTGGCGGTCGCTCTCCCCAGGAAACCCGACCATGACATCGGCTCCAATGCCAACCCCTGGTATCTTCTCCACCAGCGTCTCAATCAATTGCCGATAGTCTGTGGGAGTGTAATCTCTGTTCATCGCCTGTAAAATCTCAGAGTCACCGCTCTGGAGAGGAATGTGCAGGTGGCGACAAATTTTTGAAGAATTGGCCAGCAGATCGATCAGTTCAGGCGAAATATCGCTGGGTTCTATGGAGCTGAGGCGGATGCGGTGGAGCCCGGAGATGGAGATTAAGCTTTTCAGCACATCCACCAGACTGGTAGCTAACTGTAGGTCAAGACCATATCTCCCCAGGTTGACACCGGTCAGAACGATCTCCTGATATCCCTGCCTTGCCAATCTCTCCGCCTGGGCGATAACACTCTCAGGATTTCTGCTGCGGGAAGGTCCCCGGGCCAAGGGGACGATACAGTAGGAGCAGCCCCCGTCGCAGCCGTCTTGGATCTTGATGAAGGCCCGGGTGTAGCCGCCGAAGCAGGAGATGTCGAAATCCTCAAAATGAGCCAGATTTTCTGGGGCCGAAACACAGGTGAGGGGCCTCTGAGGACGGTGATTGGCGGAGAGAAAATCGAGGATACGTGGCTTCTCCAAATTGCCCAAGACCAGACCCACACCAGGAATACTGGCGAAGGAACCCGGATTTGTCTGAACCGAGCATCCTGTGGCCACCACCAGGGCGCCAGGCGAACCACGCAGAGCCCGGTGGATCATCTGTCGGGAGCTGCGGTCGCTCTTGGCCGTCACCGCACAGGTGTTGATCACGTACACATCTGCCCCAGTCCCAAAAGGGACGACTTCGTATCCGTGGCTCAGAAATTTCTCTCGGACAGCTTCCGTCTCGTATTGATTCAATTTACAACCCAGAGTGCAAAAGGCTGCTGTTGGCATCTCCACTTCCTTTTATCGAAGGAGGCTTAGCACTTATCATTGTAAAGCTATGAAGCCTCCAATAATCGCCAAGATCGGCTTCAATTTTTTTGAATGCTTCCACCTCTATTCTTTCAAGATAATCCTCTGGCACAAAAGAGTAAAGAGCCCCAGTATCCACCCGAAAATCTTCTTCAACGTATGCCGTTTCAGTCGAAAGGTGCTTTTGTCAATTTCCTGTTGTCTGTATCCTTTTGTGAAATTAAAAGGATATACAACGCAGATGAGGCCCCTTGAGATAGCCCTCGGCATCAGGTACAACGTCTTGTTAGATGCCTTTCGTCACGTTGACACTTCTCTCGGAGAGATTCAAATGAGACCAGATGTCTACGGTCTTGATCTTTTGCGGCTTTTAGTCAATCCATCAACCTCTCAAGGTCGCCGTCGCAGTCTTCCGGGATTTTCTGCTCTTCCGAGATATTCTGGAGTTTCACCGAAGGCTATCTACGGCGCTGCGAATTCCCATAGTCTCTCGGTTCAAAACGTGCGTGTAAATCATAGTCGTCCTCACATCTCTATTTTATGAGGTCTGCTCCCAAACAAGATTTATTTGCCAAATATTCTCCCATTTCCTCAAAAAGCATGAGTTGTTCAGATTTTTGTTGTGTGTAGAGTACCTCACCTTTCGCTTCCATCACTTGCCCAACGTAGATATCAATTTCCCTTTCGACATCTGATAAAAATCGTTCTTCCATTTCTAAATTGAGCATCGCATGGGTGTGGCGTAGGAGTTGGCCCATAAGGACAACCTTAGCATCGCCGAGGGAGACTTTAATGCCGGCTGAAGAGAGGGCTCCAATCTGTTCCTTTGCCATGTCAAGTGCACTTGTCAGAACATTTTGGCATTGTTGTGCGCTGTCAACTTTTTCTTCTTTTTTGCACACAAGAATTAAATCCAGATGCATTGGGGTCTTGGCCTGTTGGAGTGGCATGGAGACTGACCTTTCCGACTTGATCGGATGGGCTTGAACGCAGGAGAATCCCCCATGCCGTATCGCTCTGTGTACGGAAATCCAACCTTCGTGCCGTGAATGATGATAGGTGAAGATACTTTTGTCCTGAATGTCCGTACAGCTTGAATCACCCTCTGACAGGTATGCTTGATGGGTATTATCCTGGAATGCATGAAAATTCTCGGCTACTGATACTGAGATCGGGTTGTTAATGCGGTGTACCTTGGTGCTCTTCCAATTGTCGATCCGCAGCTCGGAAGGATCAGCTTTGTAAGCAAGAGCAGTCTCAACGCGAGAACGGAAGAGGGTCGAAAAAGAACCTGACGACCTAGACGTGCCCCACAGGTTTGCCTCTAAGGGCATGAGTTCAGGCTTCAGGACGTGATGTGAGAACATGTGTCGTACTGCTCCCGTGCCTTCTCCCTTGAATGAGGTAAAGAGATTGTTGAATTCCAGAGTCCCTGAAAAGAGGCAGGCAAAGAGCAACCTAAGCTCAGGTTTTTGTATTTGCTTAATGGCATCAATGAGGTGATGAATGCAAACCAATTGTCTGTCAGAAAAAAGTTCGATCCACTGAGAATAATTGTGTTTAAGCATTTGGTTTGTATTATAACCAGGCTCGACAGGAACAACGGGGAATGACCCAATTATCTCCTTGAACTCTTTACGAATCTGTTCCTCAAGTTGCTTATCAAACTCATTGATGACACTGTACCTCTTTTCTCCACCATTCGTTAGGATAATTTTTGCGTAACGCCTGTATTTGAGAGGACCGTTCAAATGGTTCATTCGATCGACCAAACGAAACCGCTCGTGACACCTGTCACACTCCACGACAGCACCGGTAACGTTTCCTGATTGTGGATTGTATGAATGTGAGCACGTGTCGCAGGTGACATAAGTGGCGTCGTATCGAGTGTCATTGATAGCTTCACATGCAGAACACAAGGCGCGGTCCTGTTGAGAATTGGTAATAAGGTTTACCTCCTTATCGGAGTCTGATCTGATTCGGTAAGCGACGAAAAGATGCTCTTTGCCCGCAGCGGGATTGGGAATCGTCTTCGCAGTGATATTGTTTGTCCTAAGGTCAAATTCGTAGCCAATGACTAAATTGGCAGCTTCTACGCGAACGACATTCCCGACTTCTTTTAACGTTCTCTGAAATGTATAGAACTTCCTAAATGTCAATATAAGAAACCATACTCCCTTGTCAAGGGAAAATTGGGATTTTGTTGCCTGCTCCTTCCTGATTGTCAATGAAGGCAAAAACCTGAGCCCCTGCGGATGCCTGGTCTTCTTCTGTCCAGATTCCATACGCGTCGTCATAGATGATGTACTGATTTCTCTGACGACAGAGCTCATGGATTGAACGTTCAATCCGGTAGAGCTCCTCGGTA
>JBHIER010000088.1:0-9759 GCA_046760705.1 bacterium | reverse complement strand
CCTTAAATAGTCTCCACTTGAATTCGGCAATCTGCTGAGGTAAACTGTCATCTGTGACGAACTGGCGGGCCAGTTCCACGGGATGCATCATCCTCATCAACTCTTCGTTGAACTCCGGCTGCCGCTGTTGAGCCCCGATTCTCCCCCCCACCGACAGCAGAATGACAACCGCTAACCCGAGGCCGAAAGCTGTAAGGGTTGCCAACCACTTCCAAAGACTTCTCTTTCTCACCTCAATCACCTCCTTCAAAAGATCGACTTCTACCGATTCTCAATGCAGAACCTTTACACAATGCCATTTTGAGAGAAACATTACAATACGTCACCGTAGCTGCGAACCAGAGCACTAGAGATTCTGACCTTCGTCAGAATGACACCTCAAACCTTTTGTGACATTTTGTGCAATTTTGTGGGCCTCTGTCATTCCGAACTTGTTTCGGAATCTCCAGGGAAAGAGACGTTTCCGGACAGACACTCATTAGGGCACATGTCCGGGTTATCACCCCTACATATGTCCTCATCTCAGCAAGAGCACCTTCCGCGCCTGCACGAACATTTCCGAGCCCTGGGAGTCTTCCACCGACATCCGGCAAAAGTAGAGCCCGCTGGGCATCTCCCGACCGCTTCTATTGCGACCATCCCAGATTAAGCCGTACCGGCCTTGAGAGAGTTGCCTCTGAAAAAGAGCTCGGACCTCCTCCCCGAGGAGGTTGTAGATGCTGACCGTGACCCCCACGGGGCATCGCACTTCCGGAATTTCGAAGAGAATATGCGTCGAGGAGTTGAAGGGGTTCGGCCGGCAGGGTTTCAAAAAGAAATGGGTCGGGTTGTTCTGGATTCCGTACTCGCCTCCGACCGAAGTGGTGCGGACAACGCCCAGTGTCAGGTATCCGAAGCGGCAGATCTGAAAAAGGACCGTTCTGTCCTCCGGATCGATGCTCAAAACCTGCCTCGGCTCCCATTCTCCGGTCTTAGAGTCGAAGCAAAAGACCATTAACTCGGACGGGTCCGCAACGCCGGCTGCCGCCAGGTCTTCCTCCGTATAGACAAGTCTTCCCACGCCGGGCAGAGGGCAGAAGGCCAGACCGTCGGGCCCGAAGAAGAAGCTCCGGCCGACGGCGGCCACCGTGTCGGCAAGGGGAGGAGGATCTGTCACCGTCCCGATAATGATGGCCAGACTGTCCCTGAGCACACCTGGGGGTAGAGTGACCAGCACCCCGCTGGTATCGGCCAACGTTCCCCCCTCGGAGGCCAGGGTGGCCCGCGAAGTCACCTCCACAATAGCAGCACCGGTCGTGAAGGAGAAGCCCCCTTCATAAACATGGGACGGTAGGGCCGTATCCTCGGCCCGGACAGAGACCACCACCTCATAATCCTGAGCGAACAACATCCGCGGAGTATACACCAGGCCCACCCCCTGAGTTCTCTGAAAGAAGCTGACTGCACCCTCTGTCCGATCATTCCCCTCAGAGACGATGGTATCCGCATCCACCTCCACCCACACCGTGTTCAGCGAAACATCGGAGTCAGTGTCTTCGACGATGACGTAGATGGGAGCGTTCCGGGCCAGGGAGATGGCCTCATGCTGGGGGCTGCTGAAGACCATGTATGGCGGCAGCGTATCGGTCTCCTCGACCTCCATCCTGACATCTATGTTCCGGTACCCGCCGTTGGAGGCCACGTACAGCCCTCCGGTGTAGGGGCCAGGGTAGAGGCCTGTTCGGTTGACAATGACCGTCACCGTCCCTTGGTTTGTCCCGTCCGTAGGAAAGACCGAGGTGATCCAATCCACCTCAGGATTTTCGAAGACACTCCATCGGAGCGTCCCTGTCCCGAGGTTCGTAATGGTGAAGCTTTTCGCTGCGGCCGTCGGACCAAAATCGAGCAGCGTGGCAGAGACGGAGAGGAGGGGATAATCGGGCCTTTCGATTCTGAAGGTCCCGGCCGGGGTCTCATACTGGGCTACGGAGCTGTCGCCGTTAAACAGGACGGTCGAAAGGGTCAGTTCGCTGGAGTCCTCCGGATCCCCCACCGCTTTTACTCTCAACCCGATCAGCGTTCCCCGGCCGGCCAGGGGGAGTGGCCCCTGGTGGCCGACAGTCACCTGACCGGGTGTGGCCAGGTCAACTTCAGGCGGCCCCCAGAGAGCACACAGGGTCGCCTCGGCGAGAGCGGCGGCCACTTCCATGACGCGCTCATCGAAGTTGAGAGTGAATTGGAAGCCAACAATCCCGAAGGGGGTGACATCGTTGACCCGCACCGGGATGGTGATCTCGCTCTCAAGGGCAGCGGTCGTATCCGGCAGTGAGACGAGAACCCGCCGCCCACCGCCCGGCACAGAGAGGGTGACGGTGACAGTTCCATCACCGCCGTTGGAGGTGATCGACACCTTCGCAGAATAGAGGCCGGCCTCAAGCCCGATGCGGCTCACCGCCACCGTAACTGTCTCCTCCCCCTCTCCGGAGAGGGGCGAGACCGAGGTGATCCACGACACCCCGGGATCCTCAAAGACGCTCCAGGTCAGTGTGTCCGTACCGAGATTCAGAATGTCGAACGTTTTCACCGTCTCCGTACTTCCGAAGTCCAGGACAGTGGGCGAGAGAAGGAGCAGAGGAACATCGGCCGTATCCACGGAAAAGACGGCCGCCGGCGTGTCGCAGTCCACGTAGGGATATCCGTCATTGAAGAGGAAACGGCCGAAGGCCAGGTCTGTCGAATCGCCGGGATTGCCCACCGCATAGCAGATAACGGAGACCAATTTCCCCTCACCCACCAGAGGTGAAGGCCCGTAGTGAGCCACCGTGATCTGACCGGTGGTGTCTGTGTTGACTGTAGGGTTTCCCCATCCCGCGCTCAGGGAGCTCTGCGTCGATGCTCCCACCGCATTGATGACGCTCTCATCGAAGATGAGGCTGAACCGGTAGGCGATGATCTCCATGCCTGTGACATCCTCCACCCGAACGGGGAGTTCTACCCTCCTGCTTTTGTATTGGGACGTATCAGGGATGGTGACGGTAACGACGAGAACCTCCTGAGGGACAGTCATGCTCACCCTGATCTTCCGGTGGCCGCCGTTGGAACGGACCCGCACCCATCCTGAGTAGGACCCAGAACTCATCCCCTGCCGGGATACGGTGACTGCCACTGTATCATCATCGGCCCCGGTGGCCGGCCGAATATCCGTAATCCAAGCCAGTTCCGGATCTTCGCTCATACTCCAGTCCAGGGTTCCAACGCCCACGTTTGAGACATAGAGGGCTCTGACCGTATCCGACTCACCGAAGTCGAGGGTATCGGGAAAGACGGACAGTATCGGCACCCCCGTGAAGGTGACGGTGAAGATGGCGGCGGGATCGGAGATCTCGGCCTGAGGGTCACCATCGTTAAAGACGAAAGAGTCGAAACGGAGTTGAGTCGTATCCCCTGGATTGGACAAGACCTCAAGCTCCAGCATGATCAGAACACCGCTTCCGGAGAGGGGGGCAACTCCATAATGGACCACCGTCACTTCACCCGGCACGTTCGTATTGACTGTAGGATCGATGTTCCACTGGCCCCCTAAGTACCCTTCAACTTCGACACCGAGAGCCTCCAGCACATCCTCCTGATAGCTCAGGGTAAACTGATAGGCGATGATACCCTGATCGGTCACCTCATCCACTATGACCGGCAGGCGAAATGTCGTCCCGGTCCGGGCTGTTGTATCGGGGAGGGTGACGACGACACCTGATGCGGCTCCCCCCGAAGTGAGGAGGCAGATGAGCATCGACAGAACGAGGGGGGTGGGTTGAAGCCTCCCTTTCAGTGAAGTTTTTTTAAAAAAACGGCCCATACTTTTCATGTCACCCTGAACTCGGTTCAGGGTCTGTTCCTTGCCTCTTGCTCCCGGCCTCTCGCCTCTGAACTCAGCGCAGCAATACCATCCTCCTGGTCTGGACAAAACTGCCCATTGAGAGCCGGTAGAAATAGATGCCGCTGGAGACTTTATCTCCTTTCTCATCCCTGCCATCCCAGACCGCGGAATAGTATCCCGGCTCTTTCGGCTCATCCACCAGCGTCCGCACCTCCTGCCCCAGAAGATTGTAAATCTTCAAAGTGACGTGGGGAAGGAACTGTTCACTGACGACTGAATACTGACTACTGGTTGTCGGGGACTGATCACTGACGACTGAATACTGAATACTGGTTGATGGATTGAAGGGGTTGGGAGCGTTCTGTTCCAGCCAGTAGGTTTCCGGGGCCTCCCCCGTTACCGTCAACCAGGCCTCGGCCACAGTGAGGGGTTTCTCATTGATCAGCAACCTACTCACGTTCAAGGGGCTCACGTCACCCCGCTCGCCGATGACGGTGAACTTGAGTTCGAGCAGTGGACCCTTCTCACCGGAGGAAGTCGGTCCGAAGAGGCAGACTTGAGCGCATCCCGGCAACGGGTTGAGGACCATGGTGAAGTTCTTGGTGGCATCCGTCTGGGAGACCGAGTCCAGGCAGAGCACAGCCGGGTCGTAGGTGAAGGTGAGATCGACGGCCACGATCCCCTTATCATCCCCAACAAAGATGGGGAGGGTGAGGCCCTGTCCGCAGTGGGCGGTCACATTCTGAAAGAGTTCGACGGGCCAGCTCCTTTTCATAGCCCCCTGAGTAGGGCTCCAGTTGCCGCTCACGTCGCCCACAGGTACGGCCACAAAGTCCTGTCCGTCCCTGTCCATGGCCAGGGGCGTGTGGGTCAGGCAGGAGGGTGCAGTGCACCAATTCTCCTGTGTAACGGTCACCTTTTCGGGGATGAGAACCCACGGGCCGGCCGGCAAGGAGAAGATGAGGCCGGCGGCCCGTTGGGCGATGAGGGCGGCATCGTAGGCGGAGACAGCACAGTTGGCGCTGGCATCGCCGGCCACCCGTTGCAGTGGTGACAGCGTCCTCAACCCGACCGCTGCCTGGGCCACCAGGGCCGCATCGTAAGCGGTCACACCGCGGGACACATAGTCGGTCACAGTTGCGCAGACCGTATCATTGAGCGTACACAGCAGACGGTCGAAGAGATAGAACCCGGCCTCGTCCGTGCTCATGGTATCGGAGTGCCCGGCCGAGAGCACCAGGGTAGCGCCGGCCACCGGGCTGGCGTTGGAGTAATGGAGGACATAGCCGGAGATGCGGCACCTTTGGCTCCCGGCCTCCACGCACACCCGGCCGTCCTCAGAACGAACAGGCGGATCCCCACCATTGAAGGAGAAACTGACGAAGCTCAAGTCGCTGCACTCCCTCCAACTGCTCAGAAGCCGGAACCGGATGTGAATCAGCGTGCCGCTTCCGAACAGGGGCGACGACCCGCTCTGGGCCACAGAAACCCTTCCAGGAGTCATGGTTTCGCAGACCGGCTCCTCCCAGGTCCGGGTCATGTCACCGGCCTGGCTAACACAGCCGACAACATCCAACAGGGTCTCATCAAAACCGATTTCACAGGCGTAAGAGAAGATGTTCAGCCCCGACACAACGGAATAGACATAAACAGGCACCGACAGGGTCTCCCCTTCGACGCCCACCGTTTCGGGCAGTCCGAGGGAGACAACCGAGGGGCACCAGGGAAAGGACAGATCCACTCTGACAGCATACTCAAAATTTGGTGTTGAGTCGGTCTCAGTGTCGTAACCGCCCCATCGATAGTCCTTCGGGTCCGGGCCCCCGGGCAGAGTCCACGGGCCGCCGAACCACGAGTGGGTGGCCTTAGGGAACAGATTACTTCCCAGGGCGTGGGGGACATTGTGGGGAAAGAGCCCGGGCACCACCTTGACCCATCCGACGAAGAAGGAACGGCCCGGCTCCTCGGGCCCACCGAAGACGGGCACAGGGCCGTGCTGATCGAATTCGAGCCGCTCCCAATCCCCGGTGCCCTGGACGGTGAAGGGGATCGGGCCGGCGACGACATCGCCCAGAGGTCGGCCGGAAAAGGACCCCCTCGCCGGGGCTATGCCATCGTTGGGCGCATCCGGCCCCGCCTCCCAGACGAAGATCATGACCGTGCCGGGCGAACCGAAGGCCGCCTCCACGGCATGAAGAGAGCAGGGCAGACCGGGGCCGAACCAGACGGCAAAGGTGTCCTCCAGCGCCCCGTCGGTGAGCTCATCCTCCAATACTGCATCACTCCAACTGAGGAAGGACCGACCCAAGGTGATGCCGACAAAATTCTGATCGTCATAATTCCCGTTTAGTGAGATGTATCGACGCAAAGGCGGCTGAAAGGTCCAGCACGCCTTACTCGGCAGGACAACATAATCTCCACCGACCAGTTGGGTGAACTGATAATATCCGGTGGCAGAGGTGGTGAACACAGCGGAAGTATCGCCCATCAGGGTGATCGTTACGCCCTCCAGACCGTCACCCCGGGTATCCTGGACAAACCCTTCGATCGAAAATCTCGGCCGGGGGTAAACGGTGAAGATGCCGTCCTCGGTGGCGCACAGGAAGGACTCCTTCAACAGCGTGTCGCGCAGGGCACAATCACTCAGAAGTATCGGATACCCGCCAGGGGGTCCATCCCCTGACACATCGAAGCGCACCGCGGCGATCGGCCCCACGCCGGCGGCCACGATCCCGTCATCTATGGTCACGCTCAGGCTCCCTGGAGCAGAGTGGTCCCACCAGAACCGGGACATATCGGCGGTCCGCTCCGTACCAACCACATTCGTGGCCGCCAAAACGCTCGGCTCGTAGGCCAGAGAGAAGTGGAGACTGCCCAAGCTGGCCTCGTTCTCCAGCTCGATGGCCACCCTGTTGTCGACACTCCCCTGGCTCCCGGATCCACCGGCAATCCTCAGCGTCACCTCCAAGGGGAGAATGGTGAAGGGACCCTCGCTGGTGTCGGCCACCGCGGGATCGGCCGCATCGAGTATCCGCACCAGACATTGGGTCGACGGCGTATTCGGAACCTTCCAGGTGTACGACCCATCATTGGGAGTGTTGGTGACGATGATCGCCCACTGGGAATCGCCAGCCACAGCCTAGGCGATGGTCACGGCCGATATGAGCCCGGTGGAGGACCACAGAATGTCGTGGCGGCTGCCGGCAGCCAACATTTCACCACCATTGGGGGAGAGGAGCGAAAGTTTAGGGGCCGGGACGATGGTGAAGAAGCTGTCGCTGGTGTCGGCCACCCCTGGATTGGCCGCATCGAAGATCAGTCCCAGACACTCCTTCGAGGGCGTCTCCGGCACCGTCCAGGTGTAGGCCCCGTCGTTCGGTGTGTTCTCCACCACCAGAACCCACTCATCTCCTCCGGTGAACGAGTACACCATCCCCACGCTGTCGATGGAACCTGAAAAAGACCACAGTACGTCGTGGTCGCTGCCGGCCACCCACAGTTCACCCCCGTTGGGGGAGATGAGCGAAAGTTCTGGAGCCGGGGCGATGGCGAAGAAGCTGTCGCTGGTGTCGGCCACAGTACCTGTTAACCGATCGGTGATGCGAACCAGGCAGAGGGAGGAGGGCGTGGGTGGTACGATCCATTCCCAGGCCCCGGAGTTGGCCGTGCTCTCGGCGACGACAGACCAGCTCGTGCCCCCATCGGTCGAATAGTCGATGGCCACAGAGGTGACGGTTCCGGAGACCTCCCACGCCACCTCGTAGGTGTATCCGATCCACCACTCCTCCCCGCCGTTGGGCACAAGAACCGTCAACGAAGGAGGGGGTTCGATTGTGAAGAGGCTGTCGCTGGTGTCGGAGAGCGCCGTATCTTTCGAGGCGTGGATTCTTACCAGACAGAGGTGGGACGGAGTGTTGGGAACCCTCCACTGAAACATCCCATCGTTGGGGGTCTCATTCGATACGGTGAACCAGTTCTGGCCGCCGTCGTCGGTATAGAGAATGGCCACATCCTCGATGCACCCGGCCGACTGCCACAGTATAGTATAGATGCTGCCGACGATGAGCACCTCTCCTCCGTTCGGCCACAGAACCTGAAGGGCTGGCTGCTGACAGATGGAGAAAGGCCCGTCGCTCACATCGGCCACGGTCGAATCTGCGGCGTCCCACACCCTCACCAGGCAGGTGAGAGACGGAGTGTTCGGAACGGTCCACAGATAGGAGGCGGTATTGGCCGCATTGGAGACCACTGCGGTCCAGTTCGCCCCACCATCGACAGTGTAATCGATATTCACCTCATCGATGCATCCGGTTGAGGCCCAGGTGATGGGATGAGAGCTCCCCACCATCCATTCTTCCCCACCGTTGGGCGAGCGAACCGAAATGAGAGAGGGCAAGCAGATCCGGAAGGCCTGGTCGCTGAGGTCGCTGACGGTACTATCGGAGGCGTCGGAAATGCGGACGAAGCACTCCTGGGAGGGGGTACTGGGCACCGGCCATACGAGTCTCCCAGTGTTGGCCGCGCTGTCAACAATAATCGTCCACCTCCGGCCGCCGTCCACAGAATATTCGACAGTCACCCCATCGATACACCCCTGCCAGGTCCACAGGATGGTATCCTCTTGCCCTACTCCCCATCTCTCCCCCCCGTTGGGTGAGAGAACCGTGATCGACGGCTGAGCGCATATAGAGAACGGATCGTCGCTCACGTCGGCTACTGTTGGGTCGCTGCGATCGCGAACCCGAACCAGACAGGACGACGAGGGCGTATTGGGGACAGTCCACACGTATGAGCCTGTGTTGGCCGTACTGTCGGCAACGGTGACCCAGGAGGCTCCGCCGTCAAAGGTATAGGCGATCTGGACGGCTGATATCTGACCGGCTGATCTCCACTCGATGGTATCGAGCTCCCCCACGATCCATCTCTCCCCACCGTTGGGAGCCAGCACCAGCAGCAATGGCGCGCAGCCGAGGCAGGAGGCATCCCAGGTGATATAGTTGTCGCAGGACCCGCAGAGTTGATCGGAAATGTAATAGAGAAAGCCGGAAGCAATCGATTCGGTGATGAAGCGGCCTCCCAGTTCAAACCTGTTCGGCGCTGCAGTATCGTACTGGAAGCGGCTCTGCTCTATCGGCAACTGCTGGGGAGGACACATCTCCTTATTGCTACTGCACGATTCGCAAAAGTAGTCAAAAGAGATACAGAACCCTTCCACTTTGGCGTCGTTGGTCACATCGAAGGAGAGACTGTAGCCCTGGGATGTCGTCCCCTCGTAATACCCTGGTGCGGGGAGCACGTCACCCCAGGCCGCACTGAGAAAAAGTGCAGAGCAGCACAGCACGGATGAGACAGAAAATAGAAACGATCGATTCACCACTCTCCTCCCCTGATGATCGGGCATCATAATCCCGGAGCTGCATATCGGCTGACACTGCCTAAATTAACCAAAAAGGAGGCTGACTGTCAAGCAAAAACTGAAGTCACAGGTGAGTAGAAGTATGGGATTCCTGCACTCGCAGGAATGACAGTTGCTGTGTCCTTCCGGCCCCGGAACAAGTCCGGGGTAAACTCCAGCCGGAATCTCCATAAGAGCGCGTGCCTAACTACTAACAACAACCGTACCTTCTCAAACGCCCTGTGCAAGGCCCGCCTACCAACCCTTTTCCATGTCTCCCTGAACTCGGTTCAGGGTCTCACACTTCATTCCGTGACTTTTTGACTTTTAGACTCCTGGACTCTTCGACTCTTCGACTTTAGTAGTAATTCCCCCTGAAAAAAACAGACCGCCGGAATTTCAAAGTCCCGACGGTCCCTATTCGACCGAACCGCAAAGTTCTGAATTACCTGGCGTGTGGCCAAATTGGCTATATCTTCAGAAACTTGAAAACGATAATCAAAATTGTCAA
>JBHIER010000087.1:0-9786 GCA_046760705.1 bacterium | reverse complement strand
ACTTCAACGGTCGGTTTCCGTCCCGGCGCACCGCCCGCGACCTGCGCCCATTATCCAGGAGGGCATCCACCGCCTCCTGAAGCATCCGCTTCTCGTTTCGTAAGATCACCTCCGGGGCTTGTATCTCCTGCAACTTCCTCAATCGGTTGTTCCGGTTGATGACCCGGCGATAGAGGTCATTCAGGTCAGAGGTAGCAAACCGACCTCCCTCCAGGGGGACCAGTGGTCTCAAATCCGGAGGGATGACCGGAAGGACCCTCAGAATCATCCATCCAGGGCTGTTCCCCGACTGGCGGAAGGCCTCCACCACCTTCAACCGCTTAAGTGCTTCCTTCTTGCGCTGCGCTGAGGTCTCCATCTTCACCTGAGTTCTCAACTCGGCCGACAGTTCCTCCACATCGATCTGCTCCAAAAGTCGCAGCACAGCTCCGGCCCCGATGTCGGCTTCGAACTGATGCCCCTCCCCGGCGAGCCGCCCATAATCCTCCTCGGAGATGAGTTCCATCTTCTTCAAAGTCGTCTCGCCCGGATCGATGACGATGCGGGACTCGTAATAGATGACCCGTTCCAGCTCCCGAATGGACATGTCGAGCAGATATCCGATTCGGCTGGGGATCGACTTCAGAAACCAGATGTGCGACACAGGGACCGCCAACTCGATGTGGCCCATCCGCTCACGTCTCACCTTCGAATGGGTCACCTCCACCCCGCATCGGTCGCAGGTGACACCTCGGTATCGAATGCGCTTATATTTGCCGCAATGGCACTCCCAATCCTTGACCGGCCCGAAGATGCGCTCGCAAAAAAGGCCGTCCCTCTCCGGTTTAAAGGAGCGATAATTGATCGTCTCAGGTTTGATCACCTCCCCGCAAGACCAGCTCCGGATGGTCTCCGGCGAGGCCAGCCCGATCTTTATGGCTGTGAAATCGGTTGGCTTCTTGGCCACCGTCTCTTTCGCACTCATCACCGCTCTCTGCCTCACCGCTCTCTGCCTCACCGCTCTAAACCTCCCTGAAGAGAGGTCGAAGTTAAACCTACCCCTCTTCCAATTGAACGTCCAGGCCCAAACTCTGCAGCTCCTTCACCAACACATTGAAAGACTCGGGAACACCCGGTTCAGGTGAATTTTCCCCTTTCACCAGGGCCTCATAGATACGAGACCGCCCCGCCACATCATCCGATTTCACTGTCAGCATCTCCTGGAGCAAGTAAGCTGCGCCGTACGCCTCTAAGGCCCACACTTCCATCTCACCAAACCGTTGCCCTCCAAACTGCGCCTTTCCCCCCAAGGGCTGCTGGGTGACCAACGAGTACGGACCGATGGACCGAGCGTGAATTTTGTCCTCGACCAGATGATGGAGTTTCATCATGTAAATATATCCTACCGTCACCTCCCTGTCCACCGGCTCACCTGTTCGGCCATCGTAGACAATCGACTTGCCCGAAGTGGGCAGGTTGGCCTCGGAGAGCACCCCCTTGATCTCCTCGAGTCCGGCCCCGTCAAAAACCGGAGTGACCATCTGCATATCGAGGGTCTTAGCTGCCCACCCCAGGTGGGTTTCGAGAATCTGACCCACATTCATCCGCGACGGCACTCCCAACGGATTGAGCACAATATCCACCGGGGTTCCGTCAGGTAAGTAGGGCATATCCTCCACCGGAACGATCTTGGCTATCACCCCCTTGTTGCCGTGCCTTCCTGCCATCTTATCACCCACGGACAGCTTCTGCTTCTTGGCCACGTACACCTTGGCCAACTGAACAATGCCCGGAAGGAGCTCGTCCCCTCGGGAGACCTTGTCCACCTCGATGTCCAGCTCCTCTTGAACCGACCAGATGAGCTCTTCCGATTTTCTCATGATCTTATCGACTCTCCTGTTCAGTTCTTCATCCTGAGTCCAGCCGGCAATGGGTTTGGCAGCATCGAAGTCGACTTTATCCAAGAGATGCGGCCCATATTTGAGGCCCTTTTTGACGACGATCTTCTCCGCTTCCTTGACATGGCGCAACCCTCCGGACTGAGCACCTGCGAGGATCTCTTTCAGCCTCTCATTTCTGGCCAACTTTATCTTCCTTATCTTCTTTTGAGCCTCTCTCCTCAGTGCTTGGATCTTCTTCTTCTCCTGCTCCCGGGCCTTGGCATCATGGTTTTTGCGCGAAAACAGCTTCGTATCGATCACAACTCCCTTCATACCTGGAGGTGCCTTCAGAGATGCGTCGCGCACATCGCCGGCTTTCTCGCCGAATATGGCTCTGAGCAACCGCTCCTCCGGGGACAGCTCCGTCTCCCCCTTTGGGGTCACTTTGCCCACCAGAATATCACCTGCCGTCACCTCGGCCCCAACTCTGACGATGCCCTGCTCGTTGAGGTTCCGGACCGCCGTCTCACTCACATTGGGTATCTCCCGCGTAATCTCCTCAGTTCCCCTCTTGGTATCTCTCACCTGCAGGTCAAACTCTTCAATATGAATGGAGGTGAAGACATCCTCCTGGACCAACCGCTCACTGACGATGATGGCGTCTTCAAAATTGTACCCGCTCCAGGGCATGAAGGCTACCAGGACGTTCTTTCCCAGAGAAAGTTCACCGTGGTGGGTGGCCGAGCCATCGGCCAAGACAGTCCCCTTTCGAACGTACTCTCCGACTCGGACCAGGGGCCTCTGATGAATGCAGGTGTCTTGGTTGGACCGCTTGAACTTCATCAACTGATATCTATCAACGTTGGCCGTCAGCGCTGCAAGATCGCTGTCCTCCTGCTGTTGCCGCTTCACGACGATCTCATCGGCGGTCACTTTGATCACGCGACCCGCATTTCTGGCCACAACCATAGTTCCAGAATCGAGGGCCGCTTTCCCCTCAATCCCTGTCTCCACCAAGGGGGCCTCTGACCGGAGCAATGGAACTGCTTGCCGCTGCATGTTCGAACCCATGAGGGCCCGGTTGGCATCATCATGTTCGAGAAAGGGAATCAGGGCGGCCGCGGCGCTGACCAGTTGCTTGGGGGAGACGTCCATGTAATCCAACTCATTCGGGGGAACAACCAGGATGTCCCCTCGACGGCGGGCCTTCACCGTGTCGTTTACAAATCTCCCTTTTTCGTTCACAGGCTCGTTGGCCTGGGCGATAGTAAATCTGTCCTCCTGGTCGGCTGTCAAATATTCGATCGTATTGGTCACCCTGCCCCTCTCCACCTTGCGGTACGGCGTCTCGATAAACCCAAACTTGTTGAGCCGGCCAAAGGTGGACAGGGAGGTGATCAGGCCGATGTTCGGCCCCTCGGGCGTTTCGATCGGGCACATCCGTCCGTAATGGGTATGGTGGACGTCCCGCACCTCAAACCCGGCCCGTTCTCGGGTCAGACCGCCCGGCCCGAGGGCACTGAGCCTCCGTTTGTGCGTCAGCTCTGCCAGAGGGTTGGTCTGATCCATGAACTGGGACAGTTGGCTGCTGCCGAAGAAGGCATTGATCACCGCCGATACCGTCCGGGCATTCACCAGATCCTGTGGGGTGACCGCCTCAAAACCCCGTAAGCTCATACGCTCGCGGGCGGTCCGGGTCATCCGAGACAGACCGACGCTCAATTGCTGGGCCAACAGCTCCCCCACAGAGCGGGCCCGCCGGTTGCCCAGATGGTCAATATCGTCTGTGTATCCCTCGCCTCTGCGCAGAGTGAGCAAGTACCGAATGATGGCGATGAAATCGTCTCTGGTCAGAACCATCTGATCGCGGTTCACGCCCAGATTGAGCCTCTCATTGATGCGGTGACGGCCCACTTCACCGAGATCGTATCGCTTCGGATTGAACAGTAGCTTATCCAACAGGGCCCGGGCAGTCTCCACATTCGGGGGTTCGCCAGGACGCAGCAGAACGTACATTTTGAACAGAGCATCCTGCTCCGAATCACTGAAATCCTTCTGCATGGTGTTCTTAAATACCATCACATCCCTGGCCACTTCCCCCTGAAAGATGGTGATCTTCGACACGTGATGTCTCTTAAACTCGTCGACCCGCCTCTTGGAAAGCACATCGCCCATACTGGCCAAAACTTCACCCGTCTCCCCATCGACCACATCTTGAGCCAGGATCTTGTCGGCCAAGTTCCGACGAGTCCTTTTGATATCGACCTCCTCCAACTTAAAGAAGAGCTCTAAGATCGCCTCGTCCGTCGAATAGCCCAGGGCTCGAAGCAAGACGGTAACAGGGACCTTCCTTTTCTTGTCGATGTGGACGTGGAGAACATCGCTCCCGTCCAAGCTGAACTCGATCCACGGACCTCGGTAGGGGATGATCCGAGCTGAGAATTGACGCTTTCCCTCTGTCCGTCCCGATTCATCGAAGAAGACGCCGGGCGACCTGTGAAGCTGACTGACAATGACACGTTCGGCCCCATTGATAATGAATGTCCCTGTTTCGGTCATCATCGGCAATTCGCCCAGAAACACCCACTGCTCGATGATGTCTTTGATCCTCTCCTCCTGGCCTTCCAAATTTCGAAACACGAGCCGGAGCGTGGCCTTCAGGGGCACCGAATAGGTCATCCCCCTCTCCTGACATTCCCTCACGGAATATTTCGGCTTCCCCAGGGAATATTTCACAAACTCCAGGGAGAACCTGTTGTGGACATCCTCCACAGGAAAGATGCTCTTGAAGACGGCCTGCAGCCCCTGGTCCGTCCGATGCTCGTCTGGAACATCATCCTGCAGGAACGCCCGGAACGATTCCAACTGGACATCGAGCAAACCGGGCATCTCCATAACCGATGGAATCTTAGAGAAGTTTCTCCGCCGAATCCCTCGACTCACACCTTTTGGCTTAGTCATGGCAAAAGATCTCTCAGTCTCCTTTTATCAGCGAATCTCCACCGTGGCTCCGACCTCTTCCAGCTTGGCCTTGATCTCTTCGGCGGTCTCCCTCAGCACGCCTGTCTTAATGGGTTTGGGCGCCGAATCCACCAAGTCTTTGGCCTCCCTCAGTCCCAAGTCGGTAACCGCTCGAACCACTTTGATGACCTGAATCTTCTTATCGCCAACGCTGCTCAGAGTCACATCGAATTCCGTCTTCTCCTCGGTCTTCTCATCTGCGGCAGCCACCTCGGCCGGCCCCGCCGCTTGAACTACGGGAGCGGTGGCCGTGACCCCAAATTTCTCCTCCATCCCTTTGACCAAATCGGCCAATTCCAAAACGGTCATCTGCTCCAGTCTCTCCATGACGGCCTCAACGTTGGTCTTCTTCTTCGGCTTCGTTGCTGCCGTGGTTCTCTTCGCCGCCGCTTTCTTCTCCGCTGCCATTGTCACCTCCTACTGATCAGCACACCCGAACAAGATGCGCCCTCTGCGCTCATTGTTACCAGGAAAGAGCTCAACGGTCATCGCCACCATCTCCCTTCAGGCCGCCCTCATTATCCCTCTGGGCTCGGAGGGCGTCCACAGTGGCCACAAATTTCCGGAGGAGCTCTCGACACCGACTGACGAACCCAGCCAAGGGGCTCTGGGTCAGGGTGACGATCTTGGCCAACAGCTCTTCCCTCGAGGGAAGAGTGGCCACCGCACCGATCTCTCCGGCGGTGAGAAGCCTTCCCTCCAGAAGTCCGCTTCGAATCTTCGGCCGTTCATGCTCGCGGGCAAAACCGACGAGGACTCGGGCCGGGACCACGGGGTCTTCGTATCCGAAGGCCAAGCAGGTCGGCCCCACCAGAAAGTCCCTCAGCTCCAGAACCCCGGCCTGCTCAACGGCCCTTCGGGCCAGACTATTCTTCACCACCAGGAACTCTACTGAGGCGCTCCTCAGTCTCCGACGCAATTCCGTGATGGAGGCCACATCCAAACCGGTGAAATCGGCCAGATACACCCCCTGGGCTCTTTGAAACTTCCCAGCAAGTTCCTGAACGACCTTCTCCTTTTCAGCTCTCACCATCAGGACTTTTTTCTCTCCAAAGGTATGATACACCTGCTCTTTTCATCCCTCGCCCTATCGGAAGAGGCTCAGGACAGCCTGTCGATCCAGTCTTATCCCGGGGCCCATCGTCGTCGAAAGGGCCAGGCTCCGGACGTACTGGCCCTTGGCCGCGGCAGGTTTGGCCCGCAGGACCGCCTCCAGGAAGACGCAGGCGTTTTGAAACAGTCTCTCCTCGTCGAAGGAGGCTTTGCCGATGGGCACATGAAGGACGCCTGACTTGTCGACACGGTATTCGATCTTTCCGGCCTTTGCATCGCGGACAGCCTTGGCCACATCGAAGGTAACCGTTCCGCTCTTCGGATTGGGCATCAGGCCCCGCGGTCCGAGGATGCGACCCAGCTTCCCCACCTCCCTCATCACATCAGGCGTGGCCACAATCACATCGACATCTGTCCAGCCCGCTTCGATCTTTTTGATGTAGTCATCCATGCCCACATAATCGGCCCCTGCTTCGGCGGCCTCCTTCTCCTTCTCCCCCCGGGTGAGCACCAGGACTTTGACCGGCCTGCCGGTGCCGTGGGGCAAGACGACGAAGCCCCGCACCTGTTGATCGGCATGTCTCGGATCCACCCCCAATCTGGCCGCCATCTCAACGGTCTCATCGAACTTGGCGCTGGCGGCCTCCTTCACCAGCCTGATGCCTTCCCTCAGATCAAAAGAGTCGGTCGAATCGACTTTGGCCGAAGCCGCTCTGTATCTCTTGCTCCGCTTCATCCAAATTCCCCAAAATTATCCAGAGAATATCATCCTTCAATCTCGATGCCCATACTCCTGGCCGTTCCCTCGATCATCCGCACGGCTCCCTCGAGGTCCACAGCATTGAGATCTGGCATTTTGAGCTGGGCAATTTCGCGAATGTGCTCTCCGGTTACCTTCCCGATCTTGATGCGATTGGGTTCACCTGAAGCTTTGGCAATGCCGGCGGCTTTCTTCAGCAAGACCGCTGCCGGTGGTGTCTTAGTAATAAAGGAAAAGGTCCGATCAGCGTAGACCGTGATCACAACCGGAATGATCATACCCACCTCCCCGCGGGTCTTCTCATTGAACGCCTTGCAGAACTCCATAATATTGACCCCGTATTGACCCAGGGCTGGCCCCACCGGTGGGGCCGGATTGGCATTTCCAGCGGGGATATGCAGTTTAATAGACCCAAGCACTTTTTTGGCCATAATTACACGCTCTTCACCTGCAAGAGGTTCAATTCGAGGGGCGTCGACCGCCCGAAAATACTGACCATCACCTTCAGTTTCCCCCGTTCAGGGTTGATCTCATTAACCACCCCGGAGAAATCGGTAAAGGGCCCATCGATGACCTTGACCGCATCGCCGACCTTGAAGGGGATCTCCGCGGCTGCCTTGGCCCTCGTCCGATCCATTTGAGCCATAATCCGCTCCACCTCTTCAGGGCGAAGGGCTTGCGGTTTGTCCCCGGCGCTCACAAAGCTGGTCACCCCAGGGGTGTTTCTCACCAGGTGCCATGTCTCTTTGGTCATCTCCATCTCAACCAAGATGTAGCTGGGGAGAAATTTCTTCGCAGAGGTGGTCTTTTTTCCGTTCTTCATCTCAACCACCTCTTCGGTGGGAATGATCACGTTGGTGATCTTCTCCTCCATCCCCTGGGCTGTGATCTCCCTTTCCAGAATCGTCTTCACCTTGCTCTCATGCCCAGAATAGGTGTGAATCACGTACCAGCGTTTCTCCATACAGACACTTCCTTGAAGGGCCATAAAACTTCTCTGAACCCTTCTTCATTTCAAAATTATTCCCATAATCTTGGACAAGCCCGTATCCACAATAAATATATAGAGCGCGAACAGGAGTGAGATGACAATCACCACTTTGGCCGAAGCTAAGAGTTCCTCTCTTGTGGGCCAGGCCACTTTCGACATCTCCACCCGGACTTCCTGAAAAAACTTTGTGATCTTCTTTAACACTGCCTGACTTTCCGCAGGTCGAATTGCTCTTTCGAACGCTGGCAGGCCTGGAGGGATTCGAACCCCCAACATCCGGTTTTGGAGACCGGCGCTCTAACCGTTAGAGCTACAGGCCTACCTTCGATCATCGAACCGCAGGAGGATCCGGTCCGCTTTGGCGTCATCTCGTCTCCTTGTGGAGCGTGTGTCTGTTGCAAAAACGGCAGTACTTCTTATACTCCACTCTATCCGGGCGTTTTCTCCTGTTCTTGGTCGTGGTATAGTTCCGTCTCTTGCATTCTGTGCACGCCAGTGTAACCAGATCCCTCACGGCTTCTCTCGTCTTGTATTTATTCTCTCTCTAGTCTAAGATTTCAGCCACCACCCCGGCCCCGACGGTCCGGCCTCCCTCCCGGATGGCAAACCGCAGCCCCTCCTCCATGGCTATGGGCGTAATCAGCCCCACCTCCATGCTCACATTGTCCCCAGGCATCACCATCTCCACCCCCTCCGGCAACTGCACCCCACCGGTCACATCCGTCGTCCGAAAATAGAACTGCGGCCGATAGCCATTGAAAAAAGGCGTGTGACGACCACCCTCCTCCTTCGTCAAAACATACACCTCACCCTTAAACCTCCGGTGAGGCGTGATCGACCCAGGCGCTGCCACCACCATCCCCCGCTCCAACTCATCCTTGTCCACCCCTCGCAACAGCACCCCGATGTTGTCCCCGGCCTGACCCTGATCCAGTATCTTCCGAAACATCTCCACCCCGGTGCACACCGTCTTGCGCGTCTCCCGTATCCCCACAACCTCCACCTCATCGCCCACCTTCACTATCCCCCGCTCCACCCGACCCGTACCCACTGTCCCCCGGCCCGTGATGCTAAACACATCTTCCACAGGCATCAAAAACGGCTTGTCAATGTCCCGCTCCGGCGTCGGCACATACTCGTCTATCGCATCCATCACCTCGTAGACACACCCAAACTCCTCCGAATCGGCCACCTCAGGCTTGAGCGCCTCGGTCATCGCCCGCAGCGCACTCCCCTTGATCACCGGCACCTCATCCCCAGGAAACTCGTACTGCGACAACAACTCCCGTACCTCCAACTCCACCAACTCCAGCAACTCCGGATCATCCACCATGTCCACCTTGTTCAAAAATACCACAATGTAGGGCACATTCACCTGCCGGGCCAACAGCACGTGCTCCCGCGTCTGCGGCATCGGCCCATCAGCGGCCGAGACCACCAGTATCGCCCCATCCATCTGCGCCGCCCCGGTGATCATATTCTTCACATAATCGGCATGCCCAGGACAATCTATGTGCGCATAATGCCGCCTCTCCGTCTCATACTCCACATGCGCCACCGCTATCGTCAACCCCCGCTCCTTCTCCTCCGGCGCATTGTCTATCGAATCGAAAGTGCGCGCATCGGCCAACCCCTTCCGATTCAAGACCAACGTGATCGCCGCCGTCAACGTCGTCTTGCCATGATCCACATGCCCTATGGTCCCAATGTTCACATGCGGCTTCGTCCGCTCAAACTTCGGCTTGGCCATCTAATCTCCTCCTTCATTACGTTTCACGGTTATCCTATCCTTCTCTCGTGAAGATGCGCCAAAACGGAGCCCATGTCCCCGACGATCCCACCGCCAAAATCTCCTCAAAAAAATTTTTCGCAGAGCCCACGACCAGGATCGAACTGGTGACCTCATCCTTACCAAGGATGTGCTCTGCCGACTGAGCTACGTGGGCTCGTCGTCTCCCTTTCAACTCCTATTGAGACAATGGTCTCACCGAGACGGTGGTCTCACCGAGATGGTGGCCTCGGACAAAAGAAGACCCATCGACCTTTCCACTGGAGCGGGAAACGGGATTCGAACCCGCGACCCTCAGCTTGGAAGGCTGATG